>CAZIGM010000011.1:0-43146 GCA_964538675.1 uncultured Bacillaceae bacterium
ATAAAGATTTATATATTAACCTATGATAAATACTTTAATAATGTATAGTTTACTACCTATAATTATAAAAATTAGGCAAACTATAAAAAGCTGTCATGCTGACAGCTGCTTTTAGTAGAAGTATCCTCTAAACAAAACCCCTATTATCACAATAATAATGATAACCCATATTATCCAACTATATCCACCAAAATAACTTGTTTTACCCATACATCTTCCCTCCTTTTAATTAGAAAATAATGTATTTTAGATTATATAAGGAGTAGTGTTGAAAGTTAATTGTGAGTAAAAATATCTTCTGGTAGTTTATGTTGACTATTTGTTTCTGCTTGTTCATATATCCAAAAGTAAGATAAAATCCGCTCACCTTTACATAAAATATACATAGAATAAATACAAAACAAATTATTTAACTAAGTAAAGAGGTGGTTGTTATCGATCCTCAAACGGAAAAAATGCTTTATCAGAAATTATACAGACTCACTAATAATCTAAACGCAGTTAAAAAACACATTGTTAACCAAAAAATTAACCAATTAACAATTGAAGATTTAATGCATTATTCATCAAAATATAATGTTCAATTATCACTAGAACAAGCAACGAAAATTTATTGGATATTAAAAAAGGAAAGAATTAATATTAGTGATCACGCACAAATAATGAGAATACTTAAAGAAATTGATAAAAGAATAAGTCAAAGTGTTAGGAATAAAATCATCTATTTAATCGACCAAATATAATTAAAAAAACTTCTCGAGATTTTATGAGAAGTTTTTTTAATAGTTATTTTTTTATTGTTTTAAATGCTTTTTTAACCTTAAGAGCAAATATTATTGGGTTCTCAATCGATTGAAAATGTATATGTGTTAATCGAGGATTTGTTGACAACCAGTGATTGTGTATTGAAATTAATAGACCACTTTTATACAAACTATTAAAAAAAGGAATAATTTCATTCTTAAGTAACATTAATTCACCCAAATTTAATGCTCTACCTTTATTATCAATTGACTCAAATGAAAACATTTGATTTATAACAAGGGGTGATTTCGTTGTTCGACTCATTAGTGTTGGAGAAAAATCATGGCGTGGATAACTAACTACGCAAACTCCATTAGATAAATGAGCTTTACCTCCTAATATATTTGCATACGTATTATATAAATTATTTATTTTACTAATTTTGATACACTCCTTTCATCTTATCTAAGATAGTTTATGATTAAATAAGATTTTTCGAAACGGTGTATATCATCTATTTTATAAAGCCCACAATATGGAACATAGCTAGAAATCAAATAATACTAAATTTAGTTTTACGTATTAGAAAAACAAATCCTAGTTTATGAAGCGTTATATACACTTATATTTTTTACATATCCATCCTTTATCTCAAACTTTATTGCGTACCAATAATCACTCGTAGAATAGATTAAGAAATCAGATGTTTCCCAAGGGTAATCAGGCTGCCCATAGTTAGTTATAACATCATCTATGGAACTATTAATTGATATATTACGATAAGTGCTAATATTCCCCATACTATTAGTTTCAATAAATTGAACATGAGGATTATCTGTACCTAAGATAATATGGACAGTAATTCCTTTATAAATCATAGCCAAATCATAACCATACATCTCATCATAAGTCAGATAACCTTTTAATGGATCACCAAGACGATTAAGAACCTCATCAATTCTTAATCCCAATACAACACCTTCAAATCCTAACTCTTTATATAGCAAAGGTTCTCCTGGTTCAGGTAAAGGTTTATTCGTTAGCTTAGGAACTATTCCAGTTGAGTCTATATATCTGCTAACTTCAAAATTAAATACAGAATTGTTTGCAATCTTAAATATTAACTGATAATTTTGAACATTTTCGTATATCCAATTATTTTCCTCACCCCAAGGACCTTGACTTATTTTTATTTCATCTGGTTCACCTAAACTTTGTATAACATCTTCGTCAGTCATCCCAATTTTAAAACCAGCAATTATTTGTTCTAAAAACATTTGTGGGTTATTAATAACCTCTTCCAAAAATGCTTCATCAAACGATACCTTTTTACTAGGTATAATTACTATATCTTTAGAAGGAGTATCACCATTATCTTTATCCTGATCATTTTGCCCTGTTATATCAGAACTAACATTTAGATCTGATTTTGGATCCTCATTATTACACCCAACACATATTGAAAATATTAAAATTATAAATAAAACAAATATTAAATATCTTTTCATATTTACCCCTTCTCTCTCATATAAAACATATTTTTTATATTCCATTTATCTTTCTGTACATAACATCTTAAATTCACAATTGTCACATTGACTAATGTTTTTATCAAAATGCCCAGAATTAATAGATTCACTTATACCACACAGTATTTCTTCAAGTTTAATTTCCCAGTTATTCAATATACTCTTGTTAATTTCTATTTCTTCTGCTACATCATATCTAATAAAATATAAAAACCCTATTTTAGAATGCAAATTAAAATTTTTGCTTACTGCCAGAGCATAAGTCATTATCTGAGGTATATATTGCTCACTATTTATTACTTTATCAGTTTTATAATCTATAATTGTAAATAATTCATTATTAATAATATCAAGTCTATCAATTACACCATATATTTTTCCATTGTTTAAATTCAAAATAAAATCAAGTTCGGTTTTCGCATCTATTAAAGTTGTATCATAAAAACGACTTTTCCTATAATTAATAATAAATTCCTTAACCTCAGCTTTGAAAGTTAATATCCCTAATTCTCCTGTAGTCTCCTTTGTTATTCCGTGTTCCTTTATGTACATCGTAAAATATTTTTCCCAGTGTTTTATATTATCCGGATATTTAGTAAACTCCTCTAACAACTGATGAACAATTATTCCTTTAAATGCAGGTGTCAAAACTGAATTCCACGAATACTCAACATTATCTTCAAGATTAGTCAGTATTTCTTCATTATTATTGAACCAGCTACTAAAATCATTTAGTGACAAAATATCAATATAGAAATAATATCTCGGACACTTCAAATATCGCTTAATAGCTGAAATACTATACATTCTTTCGCTATATTCTAAAGTTATCCTATTTGAATAATCTGTTATACCTAACTGATTTGAAATAAAGTTAGATTTCTTTTCTATAACTTCTAGAACATTTTCATCTTTTTGATCGTCCTCTTTAGGTTCGCTTATTTGATTTTTTTTAGAGACAATACCAATTTCTTTAATGGATTCATCTACTTTATATGTCCAAATATTTTTCTCTAAAGATATTGAATCGTACTCCATTATAATATCAAACCATTTACTCCATGTGTCAGCTTGAAGAATCTCTTGAGTGCTAAATTTGCCTTTTGTATCTTCGACCTTACCAGATAATATTAGCTTTTTTATTACTCTTGTCATAGCAACGTAAAGTATTCTCACTGATTCTTCTCTATCCAATTTTTTATCATAATTTGATATGATTAACCATCTTAAAGGTTTTGACCATTCTTCAATTTCGCTAGGAGTTCGACAAGTTAATCCGATTCTTAAATCAAATTTTATCAAGGAAGTATCACTTAAAGATTTTCTTGACAAATCTGGTACAAAAACATAAGGGAATTGCAAGCCTTTAGATTGATGTATCGTCATCAATTTAATAGTATTGCCAACTTCAGATTCAATAGCTGCTTCCGTCACTTGTTGTTCATCTTCTATCATGCGATTAAGCCTTTGCAGTAATTCAAATATTGAAAAAGGATTATCGCCAGGATATTCTTTAACCATTCTAATAAATTTTTCTATATTCGCTACAACTTGCATGCCAGTGGACTGAGCAAATAGAATAGCTTTATAATTTGTCTTGTCAACAATATTTTCTACTATTTCTGATATGTTAACTCTTCCAAGCTTTTTTTTAATAGACGTAAACCAAGATGCGAAATGTTGCAGTTTTCTTTTTTCTTTATCATTTATATTATTTATGTTGTTACCCCATTCTTCATAAGGTAAGAGCCATATTTCATTTGTCATTATTTTATATAAAGTATCATCTGTTACAGCAACCATAGGTGAACGCAAT
This sequence comes from uncultured Bacillaceae bacterium, assembly GCA_964538675.1. Taxonomy (GTDB): domain Bacteria; phylum Bacillota; class Bacilli; order Tepidibacillales; family Tepidibacillaceae; genus CAZIGM01. Next base: position 4,090 of record CAZIGM010000011.1, read on the forward strand.
ATCCCACTCAAAGCTATTTTATTTGAAGAATCTTGTAAATATTCTAAAACATTTAGTAAATCATATATTTCTTGCTTTTGAAAAAATCCCCGACCTCCAACAATATAGTAAGGTATTTTCATTCTAATTAATTCTTGTTCATATATCTTTATATTGGACATCGACCTAAAAAGGATTGCAATTTCTCTAGGTTCTACTTTTTCTAATAGTAGATTCCTTATCTTTTCAGCTATTTCCACTGCTTCTTTCTCACGAACACCTTGTTCATTCTGATTATCATGGTAAATAGGTATGAATTCTATCTTTCCTTTATCAATACAATCACTTTTTGGTATCGCCTTTTCATAATAATTTGGTGAATCAGGATTCTTTGACATTATATGAGCGAAAAAAAAGTTTATGAAATAAATTATCTCAGATACAGAACGAAAATTCTTTTGCATGGATTTAACCCTGCCAGATGCTTGGGATATTTCTTGTTCCATCTCTTTGAATACCCTCACATCAGCCCCCCTAAAACGATAAATCGACTGTTTTGGATCACCTACAACGAACAAAGAGCCCGGACTAACCTTTTTGTTCCCGTTTTCTAGTAATAGTTCAATTAATATCTTTTGAATTTTATTGCTATCTTGAAATTCATCTATCATTAAAAATGATATTTTCCTATGTATTTTATCTTTAATATCTTTATTTATATTTAATAAATCAATAACCTTAAGCATCAAATCATCAAAATCTAGTGAATTTATCTTGTCTTTTTCATTACCATAAGATGTATCTATCTTTTCTAATAAAAGATAAAAACCCTCCAAATATTTCTGCTCGTCCTGATGATATTCAATAGCATCAACTAACTCTTTTACAATCTTTACATATTCATTCATTTTTTTTCTTTGTTCTTTAGCAGAAGCTCCAAAATTACCCGCTGTTAATTCTTCTAATCTATATAATATTGCTACAATATTGTCACCCTTGTTTTTATTAAGAAGAATTTGTTCTTTTATTTCACCCCAACTATCTTGAAAAGCCTTTAATTTTTTTGAACTACCTTCACTACAATAAAGATTATCCCCATAAGTAATTAAACTTTCCCAATCATCTATTAATTGATAAGGATATTTCTTAAAATTTTCAAGTGTTATCCCCTTAATCTCATTTATCTTTACAACATGATTAGATACTTGATTATAAACTTTTATTATTTCCGAAACTGTTCGCTTAAAACCAGCAATTTGTACCCATTTGTAAAATAATGAATTTTCTTTTTCCATCTCTAGCTCTAATAGTTTTTTTAATTCCTTCTCAACAACTTCAGATATTAACCAATTAGCTTCTGTACTATCAAGTACTCTGAACTCTGGATCAAGATTTGCTTCAACTGGATATTCTCTTAAAATTTTTGCGCAAAAAGAATGAAATGTTGATATATTTGCATATTCTAGTCGTTGAATATTGTTACTCCACAGCATCGCTTTATCTATAAGATTATTATTTAATGAATATTCTTTTCTTATAACCATATCTTTTCTAATTCTTTCTTTCATTTCTCTAGCAGCCTTTTCCGTAAAGGTAATAGCTACAATTTCTTCAATAATATTTGGATTAGAAATAGAGTATTCTTCAATAATCTTTAAAAATCTTTCAACTAAGACGAATGTTTTCCCAGACCCAGCTCCAGCTGTAACAATACAATTTACGTCTAATGAATTGATAGCATCTAATTGTTCATCAGTAGCCAAAAAAGTCATTAAATATCCCCCCTAGCACTATTCTTTTTACTAATAGTATCTTCATCTTTTCGACAAATACGTTTAAATTCACAATAACTTGGGCATTCTGTGCTTGGTAATACTGCAAAATCTCCAGTATTCATATTCACAATAAGCACTTCAATTTTTTTCTTAATATTATCTATCCATTGCTCCCATTCGTTATCATCAATAGAGTTAACTCTACTGCTTAACCCTACTAATTCTAAGAATGAACTCTTCCATATACCTCTATTCCTGCTCTCACTAACAGAACCATCTTTATTTTTCTTACCTCTCGTATAAAATCCTGCACCGACTATTTGCTCTTTCTCAAAATTCAATAATTCATGTAAAACAAATATATATATCTGTAATTGAATATTTATTCCCTCTTTTATATGTTTATATTCAGATAATTTCCCTGTTTTATAATCATAGATTACATATTGTCCTTCATCATTAACATCAACTCTATCAATTTTACCGCTTAAAAAAATAGATTCAGTATTTAATAATAGTTCTAATTTCTCTTCAATAGATTTTGGATCTATTAACTTATTAATAATTACTTCTTTATTAATAGGCATACCAAAGGAAAACTCTAAATACTTAGGGTAGAAATATGTTTGACTACTCTTTCGCCAATTCATTTCATGAGTGATTATCTGTTTTAAATCCTGTAAAATTCTATTCCAATCTAAATCACATAATATTGAATCTATGTGTCGCTTTTCTTCATTCTTAAAAATTAACCATTCATCTTTTGCAATATTTAAAATTTGATCAATATAATACTTCTCTTTTACTGGATTAATTACGTTTCCTTTCTCTTCGCGATAATTATCAAAAAAACGTTGCAAAATTCTATGAAAAACATCTCCTCTTTCAATTGCTGACAATGACTCTTCGGGTTCCTTCCATTGATTCAACCTTAATATTTCTTTAGCAAAAAACGAAAATCTACAAAGATTTGCAGCATTTAAGTGTGTTGTACTCCATACTTTACTTCGAATAAACTTTGAAACTTCTTTTGAATTATCCTTGTCAAATAAAAATCCATCATACCTTGATTTTAATATATTTTTTCTATCATATTCACAAGATACTCCTCTATTAATTACATCAATCACCGTTGGTTGCTTGATCTGATAGTATGCTAATCTATTTATTGCTTCTCTTCCTTTATTGTTATCTACACCATATTTTTGCAAATCAAGATATATTTTATTAATAGATTGATTATCATATACACATCTATCCCAATCTTGAGGAACAATATCAGATAATTCTAATTGCTTTTTATTTATACTATCTTCGTTAAATAGATTTAAACATTCATCTATATAAAAAGAACGAAGATATTCAGTGCCTTCTTCAGATTTAGCAGAGTATACTAAAAATATTTTGTCTTTTGTAGATATTAAACTTTGGAAAAATTGATATTTTTGTAAATTAACATAATCACTAGAATTATTTAATACAAAACCCTTTTGATTTAATAAATATCGCTCTTGATCTGGAAGTAACCAATCATTTTTTATTGGTTTGGGAAACTCTCCCTCTACTAAACCTAAAATAAAAATCGCAGAAAATTCTCTACCCCTGATTAAATTAGGTTGTAATAAATGAACCCCTTCTTTTTTTCCTCGAGTAAAATCGTATTCGGTTCTTTCGCATGCAATAATTAAAGAATTAGTCCATTCCCACAAAGTTAATTTTTTTGAAAACTTAAAAAATTGCTCAATAGATAATAATTCTCGCTTTAAATCTTGCCATTTTTCATATGCTTTTAAATCACGAAAAGATAATTCAGAAGTTAATTTATTAAAAAGAAAAGCTTTTATATTTTCTTTTATTTGAAATTCCTTTTCAACAAAATTAATTGACTGAATATAATCCTCGTTTGTTCCCTTCTGTGTGAAAATCTCCATGACGTTATAAAATTTTTTCATTGCTTCGTCATATGGTTTCAATTCTTCTCTTCTTTTATCATCTTTCTGTAGATATTCAAAAAATTTCTCCTCCCAAATCTCTTTTGACATTGGGTAAGTCAATTCTCTGAATAAATTTTTTAATCTCGACAAATCTAAATCCCTATTCCAAATAAAGTAAGGACTACTAAGTATATTGATCCAATCTTTTTTTTGTCCATAAAATGCTCTTAACATGCTAAGCATTGATTGAACAAAAGGATTGCGAATCAAGGACTCTTTTTTTGAAATTCTTAAAGGAATCCCAGAATTAATCATCGTTTTATTAATAAGCTCATCATATTTATTTAATTGAGGTGCAATTATAGCTATATCTTCTAATTTTTTACCATTATTTAATACTAAATGTTTAATTTGTGCAGCTACTTCTTCAATTTCTTGTTTTCGTCCAGAAGTAGCTATTAAACTAATACATTCTTCGGCATCTAATTTAGTTGAAGAAGAAGAAAAAATTGTTTTTTTAATATGATTTAAAGGTCTGTTCTCTTCTATAACAACATTAGAATTATATATCTCGCTTTTAAATCCAAGTTGTTCTAGATATGTAAGTACATTAAATGATGATTGAAATAAATCCTCGCGATTACTATCAATAGCTATATGATTTATAATTTTAATTCCATTGTCTCCGAGTTTATTTAATACTCTCATCTGAATCGGTGAAAAATCATAAAATTGCTCAGTAATAACTCCATTATAGTTAAATATTTCAGGAATTGAATTTTCAGTTGCCAAAAAAATGAAATACGGTTCCTCGTGATCTATTAAAGAATATTGATGAAGATATTGTTGATAAGTTTTATAAATATATGCTAATTCGCGAAACTTTTCTGAATGCTCTTTCCAAATAAATAATAATTCATCAGCAGTAATTCCAGCTCTCTTTATTTCACCAATCCATATACCTACTTTATACAACCATCCTGTTTTATTAATTGAATTTTTAAAATAATTAAATTCATAACTAATATTAACTTCTTCAATGGCTTTTTTTAGTAATAATTCCTGTTCTGATTGTGTAAGCATTTTTCTATAATCATTTATCATTAAAGTCCTCATCATTTGATCAAAGGTCGTAATTTTTACAGATTTAATTAAAGTTGGATTATTATTTAATAATTCTTCCTTAATATAAAAAATTAAAGAGCTTCCTGGTAACAAATATAGCCATTGATTATCATCTTTATCTATAGAACTTATACCTGCCCCTAAAGGAACAGCTATATCATGTTTAATTATTTTTTTCATATTGAATCTCCTCATCAAACCTTTATTAGGTTAAATGCTATCATATTTTCATACTTTAGATTAAATAATTTTTGTGTCAAAATTTAAACTAATATTTTTAAAAAATAATTTGAATAATTATGTATAAATACTTTTTTAAATAGGCTTGTATTACAATAAAAATCGATCAAAAATAATAATTAATGCATAAACTTTATTATTTTAGCTTAACTTACATTAATACTTAATAATAGGGGTAATATTACGACTTTTTTCTACAAAAAAGCAAAAATTAAGCCTTAAATGATTGTTTGTTTTTACCGAAAATGATGATAAGATATTATTGCTTAAGATACTGAAAGGAGTTATTTAAATGACCTTAAAGCCAGAATTAGTAACAACTTCATACATTAATGAATTCAAAACATTTAAGCTAAACGGAATGCTACGTGATGTTAAAAGACTATCCACAGAAGAATTAATCTTAGTTAAAAAAGAAATTGAGAAATTATTAAAATATGAGGATCAAAAAATATATGAGTGAAACTAATTTTTCTCTTAATTCACTTATACAAGTGTATAAATCTTTAGACGAATCAAAATTATTGCTTGAAGATATTATTGATAAAATTGGTCATGAGCATAGTAACTACCTTATATCTTTACCTCTAGATATTCAAAATTTAGTTGAAATTTCGTTAAAATTGACACCCGAACAAAGAACTTTTTTAATGAGATTTATCGAATCATTAAGAACTGATTGAACTAATAGCTTTAATTCTTACTAACATATAGACCATATCGGTCTTTTTTTTGTTTAAATAAAGCCGAACTTAATTCAGGTGGAGTTTTAACTCCACCTGAATTCTAGTACTCAAAGAGTAAACTCGAGAGCACAAGTCATGCTAATGTGCTAAAGCATTTAGGAGACTTATCCTAAATTTATTTTTCCACACTTAACATAGCGAGACTTACGCACTTTGTGTGTAAATAGGGGTCTTATCATATCTGAATAAAAAACCTACCTATATTTCAAGGTAGGTAAAATTAATATAATTGCATTTTAAGCACTTATTTCATTTGCGTATAAATGAGTAATAATATTCAAGGCTTCAACAGTACTATTAACATCTTTGTCAATACGATACGTTGCTTTTCTAATAAGAGATTCTTCTTCTTCATAGACAGAAATTTCTTCATAAACTTCACATATTATTGTTCCAATCACCATATTTTTCTCATTAAGCTTTGGTATCATATAACAAACTTTCTCATAAATAATATGCGTATTATCGTCTAAGCCGTCTAGATTTATCTCATGAAAATCTAGAACCTCTTTTATTCCCATCTTACACCACCTTTAATAATTTTCAATTTAATTATACCATAAAAGAGAAGTAATTATGATTTAATAAATAAATTAATTTTCTATTTTTAAAATATTTTTTCGATAATTATCTACTCCATATCGATCAAGCACAACAGAAAACCTTTCTTCTCCTTTAATATTATCGGCATATAATTGAATTGTTTTTCCTGTCCAGTCAATTATTTCATCTATAGATTTTGATCTACCCATCTCCATTGCAAATCGAGGATGTCGTCCCAATCTTCCTCCTACAGAAAATTGAAATTCTATCCCCAGACTTGATATTGTTCCTGTAGGACAAACTCTAATACAATCCCCACAATTAATGCATTTATCATAATTAAATACAGGTCCTTTATCTTCAAGAACTATTGCATCTTCCTTACATTCCTTTACACACATTCCACACTTAATGCAAGAATTGTCTGTTAAAACAGGTTTATTCATAGCAACAATTGATATATCAGCTAATTGTGGTCGTGAACAGCTATTAGGACACCTAGCTAAAGTAATATCAAATGGATGATGATATAAAAACTGTGATTTTGCATGAGATTTCATAATATTTTCAAGAGAAGATTCATCTAATAAATCTTGAATCTTAATCAATAGTTCATCGTTTTGATAATTGGAATGAGAACAACCTCGGCAACTTTTAACTTTTGCGATAGATTTGTCTTCTGTTTTCATCAACTATTCCTCCAATAACTACAACATTAATCATCTGTTTTTTATAGGTTAAAACTCCATCTGAATAAAGTTCGGCTTTATATTTTTCTAAATCTTATGAAGCCTATTACGTAAAATATTACCATGAATATTAATAAGACTTCAATAGATGTAATAATATCATTTAATCTGTACCCACCTGACATTAATTGTAGCATACCCTCCATCGCCCATTTTTGTGGAACAAAATTAGCTATCATCCTCATTGTATCTGAAACATATGCTAACGGCCAGTATACCCCACCAATCATACAAGTGGCAGTTATTACTATAGCTCCAATCACACCTTGTTGTGCCCTAGTTTTAACTATTGTTGCTAGCACAAATCCTAATCCAGAAACAGACAGAATTATTATTATAGCAAAAATTAGTACATCTAAATAGTTTCCCCAATTCACATTAAATACTAATGAACTAAATACTATTAATACAAAGAACTGGAGCAGTCCTATAATTAAGAAATGGAGTATATTCCCAAAGATTAGTTGATATTTATTTAGAGGAGCTAGTAATAAACGATTCCAAGTTCCCATATTCTTTTCCTCTAAAATTGTAGAAGCAGATGAATTCAAAGCAAACATTAAAAACATTATTGTAAAACCAATAAAGTATCTAGAAAATTCATTCCCACTGTCTCCCTCAGGTTCTTGTTGACCATATTGAATATTTACTCCTATTGAAGCTCCTCGGTATTTTTGCCATTCTTCAAACCATAATTCTACTTGCTTTTCAGGAAACAGACTAGAATCTTTTTCTATTAAGGATACTGCATTAAGTCCTCTCAATAATTGATTCATCTGCTGTTCCATCATAAAAGTTTCAGTTGTTTGTTTTTCATATATTAATTCCCATGATGTTTTTTCTTGTTTTGTCCACATCTTTTCAAATTCATTTTCCCACAAAACTAATGCCAGAACATTACCATCTTTTAAAGACTGCTCTGCTTTTTCTTTATTATCATAAGAAACCACTTCTGAATTTAATTGATATCCAATAATATCCTTTAATATATCATTATCAACTCTGGTTGAATCTGAAACAATGCCTACTTTTGTTAAATAATCTGAATTATCCACAGGTTGGTCAGACTGAATACCACCAAAGATTAATGCAAAAACAATTGGTAATACAAACAAATTAACCAAAGAACTTTTCATTTTTAATACCCATCTTGTTTTCCATATTGCTGTATTCCATATATTCCTCATGTTAATTTTGCTCCCTTTCTTCTTATTCGCCAAACACCTATAGTGAAAGTAACCAAAGCAAATATTAGTAGATAAAGTAAAGAATTGAATGCTTCCTCTGGTCTTCCCAAAATCACATTAAAAAAACTGTCTATCGCGTGTCTATTTGGCAGAAAATTAGAAATAGGCTCTATAAACCATGGAAACATAGAAACTGGGAGCATTGAACCACCTAATGCTGCAATTATCGGAACACCAATACTGTAAAACATATTTAAAGTACTTTGATCATGAATAAATCCCATCAATAATACAACTAAACCACTTAATGCTACACTATAAACCAATATAACTAACAACATATAAATTGGAGTATCTCCAAAATTCACACCAAAAACAAAATGACAGCTAACAAATAATATAATCATCTGAAAAACAATAATTAAAAAAATAGCTAAGCTTTTACCAATAAAAAACAAACTAGTTGAAAATGGCATAATTCGTATTCTGTTGAATGTATGTTGTTGTTTTTCGTCTAAAATAAATCCTATCCCCGTAAACATAGTAAATAGAGTATACATAACCCCCATACCAATAGTATAGTATTGAAAAGCATCTATTGTATTTCTATCTAATCTATTAACCTCTAAATTAATTACTTGATTCGATATGAAAGAATCTACAGTTGGAATACTATCTTGTGATCTCCCTTTGTTTATCTCATCTATAACTATCTTCCCAATAATATGATATTCTGATAAAACCTCTTTAATTATCTCAGCTTGCTCTGATTTTAGAGGATTCATTAATAATAAAAGTTGATCCTGATTACCACTTAAATAATTATCTGAATATCCGTTATGTATATACAAAATACCATCTATTTCATTGCTATTAAAATTTTCTTCTGCATCTTCTCTATTATCAAATTCTACAGATTCTATTAATCCAATAGATACAAGATTATTAAATGCATTATCTACAAATAATCTACTAGTTATTGTTTTATCTTCATCTACTAAACCTAATTTTGCCTTATCAAATGAAAACCCTGAATCACCAAAAATCGGTGCCAATGAAATACCTAAAATGGATATAAGTATAAAAGGCATAAGTAACAAAATAGCAAAAGTTTTTCTATCTTTGCCAATAAGCTTAATTGTAAAGAAAACTATCTCCCAAATTATTTTTAAGCTTTTCACCTTAAGCCCTCCTATTCATCACGTAAACTTCTACCTGTTAGAGATAAAAATATTGTTTCTAAATTTGATTCTAGAACATCTATAGATCTTATATCAAATTCAACCTCGTAAAACACCTTCATAATTTTAGGAAGAATTTCATCAGGTGTATTCGTAAAAATAATAAACTTGTTTTCCTGAATTTCTATTTCTTCATCTAATTTATCTTTAATAGATTCTAATTTATCTTTACTTTTTTCAAATTCCTTTACCGTCACAGCAATATATGATGAATTTCCATATTTCTTTTTAAGCTCTGCTATAGTTCCTTCAGCTATTAATTTACCATCATCAATTATTCCAACTCTATCACATAATGTTTCAACCTCTTCCATATAATGTGAAGTATAAAGAATACTCATTCCCTTTTCTATTTGTAACTTTTTAATCATTTCTAAAATAAAACTTCTTGATTGTAAATCAATACCAACAGTTGGCTCATCCATTATTAATAATTTCGGTTCATGTAGTAGAGCGGCTGCTATATTAATTCTTCTTTTCATACCACCAGAATATTTGTCAATACTCTCTTTACGCCGATCATATAAACCTACTAATCTAAGATTTTCTTCAACCTTTTGTTCAAGATTGAATCCCTTTAAACCATATAACTTACCATAAAACTCTAAATTAGCCATTGCACTCATTGTTGGATATAAAGCTATTTCTTGAGGAACAACGCCTATAAAACTCTGAGCTTTTTTTTGATTCTCTTTAATAGAATAGTCATTAATAAAAACTTCACCACTATCAGCCATTAATATACCAGAGATCATATTGATAGTAGTAGACTTCCCTGCACCATTCGGACCTAATAGTCCATATGCCTCTCCTTTTTTCATATGAATACTAACATCTTCTACAACTATTTTCTTTTGATATGATTTAAATAAATGTTCTACCTTTAAAATCATAATAAATTTACTCCTCTCAATTAATTATTTCTACTACAGTTAATGATTCAGTTTTTTATAATTTTATTTATTTTTTAAAAAATAGTTATTTGCCTGTCTTCCATATACAACCTAAACTGCATAACATATATTGAACTACTATTTGAAAGGAGTTGATAAATTTTGCCTAGAAAAGGTGGTTTATCAAATATTATAAGACAATTAACGAATCCAAATCCTAGAAGAAATTCAATGAATAGATTTAATAGACAACCACGTAATATGAATAGAGAAACTCCTCCAGTTGAACCACAAGCAAATCTTGGAGAAAGAGAACCTTTATTCGGATTATTTGGACCTGGACCTGGACCTGGATCTGAATCTGGATTTGGTCCTGAATTTGGATCTGGATTATTTGGACCAGAACAAGGTTCTCAAGAATATGGATTATTCGGTGGTGAGGGACCTAGACCTATAGCTGAAACTAACAACGAAGGAGTTCCTGAGGGTGAAAACTCTCCGCTTGAAAATGAAAATAGAAATAATGGATTCAGTATTTTTTAATCAACAATAGCTTAAAAACCATTGTAAACTTAAAGCCGAACTTTGTTCAGGTGGGGTTAATTTTCAACGCCCATCTGAACTTAGTACGACTTATCATAATTCTATTATTCGTCTTTTACTGTCGGTACTTCATTTTCAATAATATCGATTCGATTTTCATTCTTCTCATATTCTCTAAGTTCCTTTTCTACAAGAGAGAAAACATATGCAATGGCTACACCATCATCTAAAAATCCTAACCCTGGTATAAAATCATTAACAACATCAACTGGCATAATAAAATATAATAACCCAGCACCAATCAAAGCCTTTTTTGATTTACTAGTACTGGGGTCAATAAAGTATCTATAAAGTTTTTTTACTTGCTCTAATAAGGTATTATCTCCTTTAAAATTCTTTATTTTTTTAGAAAAGCCATTTATTATTTTATTCCTTCCACTATTCGTACCAGCAGTTTTAGTTAATTTTGTAGTCATATCTATAATCTTTGTCTTATTCAAGTTATCACTCCCACAATATAACTTTCTAATCAAGTCACAATTATAATATCATTGTTAATTAAAACTTCATAGATATTTTACAATTATCTGTTTTTTTATTACTTTAATTTTCAATTGTGACACCTACTTAGAGTATTAAGATATATAAAAACTGTTGAACATTATCAACAGTTTTTCATATTTAATCTATTCTATTCTATTCATTATTGCAGCCATCTGAGCTCTTGTAACATAATCAGTAGGGTGAAAATTTCCGTCGCTATAACCCATTAATATATTGTTATTATAAGCTCTTATTATATCATCATATGCCCAATGATTTATGTTTACGTCTTCAAAAGGGCTTACATTTGTATTTGAAATAATTACTTTATCTTTGTCATTGGATATTCTAGATAACATTTTTGCTATTTCTGCACGGGTTATCGAATCATTAGGAGCAAATATACCAGGTGCTTTCCCTTCAATAATACCATATTGATAAGCTATCTCTATTTCGTTTTTCGCCCAATACCTTGTACCAATGTCATCAAATGTACTAACCTCTTCTTGGATAATATTATTATCTAAACCTAAAGCTCGTATAAGCACAACTGTTGCCTGAGCTCTAGTCAAAGATTGGTTTGGAGAAAAATACTCATCAGAAGTACCAACCATCCAGTTCTTCTCTAACATAGATAATACATCAAATTCAGCCCAATGGTTTTCAACATCCAAGAAATAATGTTCACCATTTAACCACGAGGAATAGTAATCCCATACCTCATCTGATATTTCAGTTAAGCTCCAAGAGCCTGTTCCTAATAAATTGTATTCCTCTACAAGTCTTAATTTAAGTTTTAAAGATTCATCATTCTCATACCAAATTGTATATTTTCCAGGTGAAAGAGTCCTATAATATACTTCAGACGAACTTCCATATGGAATTGTAAAAGTTGCATAAGCAGATTTACTTTTATCATCAAAATAATATTTCCCATTAAATTGATTAACTAAATCTTCAACCTGATAGTTTGGAATGCCCCTGCCACCCTTTTCTCCATATTTCCAATAGCGACCATAAAAAGGTATGCCAAGAACAATTTTGTCAGCAGGAACTTCAGTTAAAGCATATTGTATTGATTTTTCCACATAATCTAAACTTGCAACTGCACCAGGACTACTACCATAATAGCTCTCATCATATGTCATTAACATTAAATAATCACTATACTTCGCTAATTCTTTATAATCATATGAACCAGGCCACCCTCTGGTAGTACCTGTAGGATTAGCAGCAACAGCAATAGATAATTCTTTGTCTTCAGGTAACCCATCATAAAGTAATCTAATAAAATCTGTAAAATTATCTCTATCAACTTCTGTTAAATTCTCAATATCTATATTAATACCGTCTAGATTATATTTAATAATTACATCTACTATTTCTTGAGCTAACAATTCCTTATTACGCAATGCTTCTCTTCCTAATTCACGATCCCAATGATTACTTAGAAATGGTACCACCTTAATATTAATTTCATGCATCTTGTTAACAAAAGTCTCATCTACACATTCATACAAAGTTCCATTGCTTCTAAAACCCAAATAATTTGGCGATACAGTATTTACAGACCCATTTGTATTTATAACTGTTTGCGTATATTTCTCTGTACTCCCAAAAAATAAATAGCTCATATTATATTTTTCTGCTTCTACAATTGAACTTGAAAAAAATATTAAAAATATAAAAATATAAATTATAACAACTTTTGATAACTTAAAAATGTTTTTTTTCATTTAATCTATTCTTCCCTTCTCTGTCCCATATTTCATTCTCATAGATTTATAGAATAGATTCAATAGGTAAATAGTACTAATAACATAATCAGTATTGCTGCTAGTACTTCCTCGAAGATTAATTTAATTTGGTAAATTATTCGTAATTAAAACTTCTCTCTTAGATGACAACCATTGAACATTAGCACCTAATTGTTCACTTATAAAGCGTATTGGAACATAACTACGTCCGTCCTTTATTATAGCACCTTGATCCACTAAAATGTCTGTTCCATTAATATTTACATAATTAGTATCAATCGGGAGTTTTATCGATAAATTATCCTTTTCATATATTACAGTTTTTGTAGCAGAATCCCAATTAACATAAGCACCCAGACTATTGCCTAATGCTCTAATAGGTACCATAGTTCTATTATTTTCGATAAAAGGAACAGCATCTAAAGGATAACTTTCATCATCAATCCACATATATCGTTGCCCTAATCTAAATTGAATAGTTTGTGTATCATTACTAAGCGGTGGATAAATATATTGTGAGTGAATTAAAACAATGCTACTATCTTCTTTGCTTTCTGTAGTAAAGTACCAAGTATTATCGTATATTTCTTTAACTTCATTCTCAGTTACCTCTAATTCAACTCTTACTTTATACGTTTTAGATAAATCTAAAGGTTTTTTGGGTATAATAATTATTTCTTGATCTAAATGCTCATCATTTCCTCCTGTAACTTCTGGAGAATTTAAATAAAAAGGAATTTCATTATTTTCTTCATCCCTTAAATCAACATGATTAACTGTAAGATTCAAATAATCATTTCCATAAATCCCAACTACAATTGGATATCCCACATTTATAGTAGATTCTGGATGGAATCGCAAGGGATCAGGAGTCTCATTATCTATCCATGATATTGGAACGTTCTTTTGATTAGGACCAGGATATGCAACTAAACTAGTTTCTGGTTCTTTTTCATTGCCAAAATTAAGAACATGATAATATTCGTTCATACCATACCCAAAATATTGATTATATGGTACTAGAAATGGAATTCTGTGATATGGTGCATCAAAAAGACTATCAACTGCTCTTTGAATTGAAGGATCACTTTGATAACTTATATCTTCATATAGATTTCCATCAAAACCATAATAGTTCGCTCTTTCTAATACTGATTCACCAAAAAAACCTTCAGTACCCTCTATTTGATTATGGGAGAATATATCTAAATTTGCTTGATAATCAGCATGCTTCTGGGCTGACATATTTAAAGAACTATTAAATTCAAATAATGGTAAATCTAAAATATATCGGTAATCATTCGCATAATTAAGCGCTGTTAATTGTTTTTGGTTAGGATAAGGCAAAGATGCAATAGATGGATTATCGATAGTAAAAGACCACGTTTTCTCTATAACATTTGTCCAATTTTCTAGTTTTAATATGGCCTTTACATCATTCTCATCTGATAAAATATCTTCCGGAATTCCATAAAATGTTTCTCTTTCTTCGTCATATTTGACATCCATTACATTACCGTTTAACAAGAAGACTATACTTTCAACCTCATTATCTCCCAAAAAAACTGTCCAGCCAATCTCTGGCTTGTTTAATCCAATTATTCCTTGAGGATATGGTGAATAAAAATAGATAGAACTTCCAGCTTCTATATTTACAGGCACAATAACTATTGAGATTAGTAGAGAAATTAAAACTAACAATAAAATATTCTTTTTCACTTTAGCTATTTTCCCCTCTCAAAAACTTTAATATATTATATCACATGTTGTTAATACACTCCTAGCATCTATCCTAACACTTATTAGTAGGAATATTTAACTATATAATGTTATACTATTTTTTAAATTAAAAAAACTTAAGAGAAAGCTTTAAACTTTCTCCTAAGTAATTTTTAGTTGCTTTTTTGGGACTGTATTCCTACGTTTATACAGTCCTTTTTTTATCTAAAGACGAATTTTATTCAGATGAAGTTTCTGGATAAAATTATTAAGCCTTTGAAGAAACCTTATCTGCAACCTTTTTACGGAAAGACATTTTTTCTTCAGACCATAAGTTTTCACGGAAAACAATTAATGCTATAAATACTAGAACTGAAATAATAGGTCCATAAGAGAACATTGATAATTCACCTGATGCCATAGAATCAAGATATGCAACTGGTGTACCAGCTACTATTGAAATCAATGATGCTCCAATAGCTACAGGCAACACCCAATCTTTACGATAAAGAACTGCTACACATACTACACCGAACGCTATAGCACCAAACCAATTAATTGCCTGAACATATTCGTAAATCAATCCAGTGTTGATATTCATTTTTACCATTGCAACATGCGGTGCATCTGGAGCCATTTTTTTAGATTGTAAACCTATACCAATAATTTTATTTAAAGAAGCATTACCATTCATAAATGTCATAACAAAAGCCATACCAAAAACAAAGCTAGTTACCCACAACTTGACGCTTGTTTTGTTTACATAAATCAAAAGTGTAAAGAATACAATAGCGTTTATAAAAAAGCTGATGAAATGAGCTGGTGCCAAGCCTACCATCATAGGGAACATAGCAAGCATCCATCCACCCCATATACCCATAACACTACCTATAATACCAACAATAAATGCCCATTTTCTATTTAAAAAATAACCAATTGATGATACAACTAATATAATTCCAACAAGCAACATAATTTCTGAAAAAACGGGTTGTTGATATGCTTGCAATACTGTTCCAGGAGCTTTACCAGCTTCATAGAATCCTTTCAGTATATCATTGTAGTTTCCAAAAAGAAATTTAGTACTTAGTAAAGCTGTAGCGACACCAGCAATTAAAGTTACAAATCCTCCAACTAACGATCTAGCATTAACATTAGACACGATATAATATCCTCCTTTAGATTCCTTTTATTTCTTTAGATTTCTTTTAGGTCTTACCATAAATCTACACAATCTTAATCACACTGTTTCTTAAAATTCAGTTAAAATCAAGGTAGTCTGTAAATCTTCATTTTAATCATTGATACAATAGCACGTATTTTAAAAAAAATATTTTTAAAAATATGTACTATAAAGAATATTATTTCTTCTAATTATCACCAACCCTTCCATCTAAGTTGTTGTTTAAAATTTACCGCAAATATTACGGCAGATATCTACAAACTATCAAAAGATAGCAAGTATACTTAGTTGTCCAACTTTTTAGGTACAGTATAATCTCTTTGCGATGCTTAATAGTCAACTCTATTATCTAATATTCAATAATACTATTTTTAGAATTAATATCTAATTTATATTTGATTTTTTACCCGTTTTTTCACCCATACTACCTCTAAAATAAAGCTTGTATATACTAAAGTCAACGGATTAATATGACAATTTAGTGTCAAATGAAATAAGAAGCATTTTTTCCCCTATTATTGTCTATTTGTTCACTAATTTGTCACATTCAAGCAATATTAAGTCTAAAAAAATATAGCAACTTCAAAAAAACTGAAGTTGCTATACTAAACACATATTAAATTCTCCATCAACCTAAATCAATTTCTATTCTTATTGTCTGGATAAATATTATTAGCGTACATTGTTTTTTCTTTTATATACTTATTAACAGACCTTTTAACTAATAAACTATTCAATACTAACAAGCCAGCAGTCATCAAAAATACTCCATTAAATCCTATAAAACCTGCTAATATTCCACCTATTATTGGACCTAACAAGTTTCCAAGAAAAATTGCACTGCTACTATAGGAAAACGAAATACTTTCCATTCCTTTTGGAGCGAATTTTTTTATAATAGAGTTTACAGATGGGAGTAATCCCCCCAGTGTAAAACCAAGCAAGAACCTCCAAAACATTAATTCCCATACATTATCTGAGAATCCCTGTGGAATAAATAGGATAGCTGCTCCAATCATTGAATAATATAGTATTTTTTCCGAGCCATACTTATCACCCAATTTTCCTAATCGTGGTGCAGAAAACACATTGGTAAAGCCCGCTGCTGCAGCAATTAACCCAGCAAAAAAAGATATTTTACCACCGGGTGGATTTAATTCAATTACAAATAGAGAAAGTATTGGATTTATACTCATAATCGCAAATTGTAATATAAATGAAACAGAAAAAACCGCAAGCAAAGGTTTAGTATAGGCAATTTTTTTAAAGTCTTCAAACATACTTCTACTCGTATTGCTTTTATCTGGAACAAATTCTTCTCTTACAAAAAAAAGAACTATTAACGATGCTACAAATAATAAAAAGCCCGTAAAAATAAATATTTGATTATAAGTTATATATTCAGCTAAAATTCCACCATATAAAGGTCCAATAATTGTACCTGCAACTGCTCCCGAATTCAGAAGACCTAGAGCATACCCTGTTTTCTCCCTAGGAGTATTAGTGGCAACTAACGCTATAGATGCTGGATTAAATCCAACAACTAAACCATTTATTAAACGTAATAAAAACAATTGATAAACATTTGTAGCAAACCCCATTAAAATTGTAACCAATGCCATACCAAAACCAGATCTTAATATCATGATTTTACGTCCATACTTGTCTGCTAATTTACCCCATAAAGGCGCAACAAGAAATGCTGTAAAAAAATTAATACCAAAAATTAAACCTGACCACTTACTTATATCTTTTTGTGATTCTATTCCCATGTTTTGTTCAATATGTAAGGGTAAAAATGGCATAATTGATGACATTGCTGCCATTAAAATAAATCCTGCCCCCCAAAGTATATATAAATTCTTTTTCCACTGCTCCATATTATTGCTCCCAAACTTCTTATAATTTACAATTATACGTTATAACTAAACAAAAAACGGTATCCTATTATCGGATTAAATTATATCCATTCAATAGAATACCTTATGAATTATTTGTTTAATTGTTAACTTTAAGTAACATTATTCATGAAAAAATTATTCACTTCAATATTTAAAGATATATCTACTTTATTAACAAAGTTAAGTTTTTCTATCTGTACAATCTTGTTTTCATATTCAGACTTATCAGTATATAAAATTGCATATTTTAATCTTTTTGACATATAAATCAAATTACCAAACCGCTCTAGATTTTTAACAGGTCTTATGTCATTGACCCAAACGATTAAACCTATTCTATATGGAAACATAAAAACAGTCCCCTCTATCTTTTTATAAATATTAAAGAAATACTATCATTTATAAGGTAATTAATCAAGAATCTCTCTGTGTATTATATTAAAAACTATTTACTATACTAAATCCTCTATACCTGAAAATATTATTGTTATCTAACTCTTCCCATGTGTTATTAATCGGTACATTATTGATTGTATTTAATTCAGACCATATTTTCTTTTCTGGATAAATACCTTGAGAATTCAGTTCTTTTATTAATTCATCAAAGTTTGATTTCCTTATTATTAAATTTTTGGAATCAATTTCACCAATTATCCATTTCTCAAATCTTTTTTGATTTTTAATATCTTTGGCTATTGATTCGGAAGAGCACTTCATTATTCTAACATCGAGAAAAGATATTAAACCATAACTATTCGACCAATCACTTATAGCTTTCATTATATTTTCATCAATAGGATTAGCACTGTAACTTTCTAAAAAGTTTATTATATCTTCTTTTAAAAGACCTGACTCTAAACCATTTAAAATCGTGTCTCTAGAAATAACATATTTATTAATATAATCATATTTATCCAGTTTAGAGATTTTTTCTATTATAAGTCTTAAATTATGAGGGAATGTGTATGGAACAAGTAGTTCATAATTAGGTTGGACGTAAAAATACTTCGTTTCTCCATTTTCCGTTTCAATCCATTTAAAAAAAACTTGTTCACTATCATCATATTTTTGTATCCAACCAAAAGCATATAATGAATTAATTATCTCTTTTTCTGCTCTAATCAATATTTCTTGGGCAATGGGTCTATTTAGTAATCTGGATAAATCACTCGCGATTTTAGTAAAAGAAAACCATTTATTCTTTGGTAAATTAAATAAAAAATAAAATATATGCTGTATTAATAAATCTGAAGATTTAAAACATGAACATATTATTTGTTCTAAGATATACCTTCTACCTATACTGTTTGCATTATGCCATTTTGCAATTCTTTCAGCTGAAATTATTTCTTTAGAAAGGTCTATTAACTCTAAGGTATCTGCAATGGTAAATAATAAATATATATTCTTTAAATCACTCTTTTCTAAATTCGCTAAATTTATATTTTTCCTAATAGGAAAACTTGAAATACTACTGTTTTCTATTTCTAATCGATTAGTTATTTTATTTATATATTTTTTAGATATGTTTTTCTCCTTATAAATAGACTTAATTTCTAATTGTAAAAAAACTAAAAATCTATATAAATCTTCTTCTAATAAATCATTAGGTTTATTTTTCTCAACAGAATTTAATACCGATTCTTCTTTTTGATTTATAATTAACTCGTATGTAAAGTACTTATGCCAAATCAGAAATAAATTTTCTGGTATAACAAAATAAATATTAGCCCATTCTTTCTCTAACAAATATATAATTCCTTTTTTCTTTAATTTATTAATTCCCTCCTCGAACTTAGTTCGAGAAATTTCTCCATTTAAATTATGAAGTTTCCTATAAGCTAAGGGCTCATCAGGTATCTGTAAAATAAAATATGATAATACCTCTTTTTCTTCTCTTGTCATACTATTATATATTTTATCTAAATTATCATAATTTATTAACCATTCATCTAAAGCATCTACAATCTCATTTGGTGCCTTGCTATTTATATTTAATTTATGTTCTTCTAATATTTTTTTTAAAATAGAAGGTGATAACTGTTCAAGATATAATTTTAATAGCATGGCTCTCCCTTTCTTTTATTGAATACGTATTCCTTTACTTTATAATCATATCCTTGTTCAACTAAAAATATTTGCCGTTTCATAGCATATTCTTGATCTATTGTATTTTCACTAACTAAAGTATAGAAATATGCTTGATTATCTTTTTTAGGTCTCAATATTCTTCCTAATCGCTGGGCCTCTTCCTGCCTTGACCCAAATGCACCTGAAACTTGAATAGCAACATTCGCATCCGGAAGATCTATAGCAAAATTTGCAACTTTTGAAACAACTAAAATTTTAATTTCACCTTCTCTAAATTTTTTATATATTTCATCCCGTTCCTTTTGTTTTATTTTCCCCGTTATTATTGGAGTTTTCAACTCTAATGCTATTTTCTCTAATTGCTCAATATACTGACCAATAATTAGAATAGAATCATATTTATGCACCGAAATTAATTGTTTAATGACATCTATTTTTAAAGGGTTTGAAGCAGCTATTTTATATTTATGCCTTTTATTTGCTGTATAATAAATATTTTTCCACTGGTCAGTTAATGGTAATCTAATTTCAACACATTTAGCTGAAGCAATCCATCCTTGATCTTCAATTTGAATCCATGGAATATCAAACCTTTTTGGTCCTAGCAGAGTAAATACTTCTTCTTCTTTTTTGTCTTCTCTGACTAAAGTGGCAGTTAAACCTAATCTTTTTTTTGCTTGAATATTTGCTGTATGTCTAAAAACAGGTGCTGGTAATAAATGAACCTCATCATATATTATTAGTCCCCAATTTCTTTCTTGAAACAATATCATATTAGAGAAGTCACTATTTTTATTCGAACGATGAGTTAGTATTTGATATGTTGCTACAGTTACAGGCTTTACTTCCTTAATGTTTCCTGTATATTCCCCTACTTCTTCTGATGTAAGATTTGTTTTGTCTAATATTTCATTAATCCATTGTCTTACAGCTGTTGTACTGCTTGTCAAAATTAAAGTTTCTGTTGTTAGCTTACTCATAATACCTAAACCTATTATTGTTTTTCCACAACCACAAGGTAGAACTAAAACACCACTTCCTCCTAAAACTGTTCCATCTGCATAAAATGAAGATATAGCTTCCTTTTGATAATTTCTTAGTCTAAATACTTTTCCAGAGTTACTAATTGATAAAAACGATATCAATAATGGTTCTCCTTCGTTATACCCTACCAAATCTTTGATTGGATATCCGATTTTCATAATTTCCCGTTTAAAATCCCCTCTAAACTCTTTAGAAATAACCAAACTATTTCCATCTAATCTTTCTTCAATATATGGCTTTAAAGATGAATAACTTAGAAAATCTTTAATTATACTAGAATCTTTCGATTTACATATTAATTTATTGCCATACCTTTCTAAGCTTAGTAGATTATAACGATTAATACTCTCATTAATTTTTTTTCTAATTTTTGAGGGTATTTGAAATTTACTATACTGTTCTAAAACGCCTAATATATAATTTGCATTTATGTTGTTAGCTGCAGCATTCCATAATGATAGTGAACTAATTTTATACGTATGTATATAATCCGGACTTTTTATCAATTCAGCAAATAAAATAATTTTATTTCTTACTGCTTCAAATTGTGGGTTTAAAACCTCTAATAATAATGACCCATCACTCTGAATAATTAAGGGATTTTCTGTTCTGGTATACATCTTAATTCACCTCATGTATATCATGAGTAAAAAAAAGATATTCTATGTGTAAATAAACAAAAAAAGGCTGACTCATGATTTGTGAGTCAACCCTTTCTTACCTTGAAGTATTATTTTCCTAACATTTCATTTACTTTATCTTGGTTATTATCAATCCACTCTTGAGCTAATTGTTCAGGTTTTGCGCCTTCATCTAATCCAAGAATCATTGACTCTATATCTCCAACTGAAATGCTCCAATTACTTAAGAATTCATAAGCCTCTGGTGCTCTATCTTTTAGATCAGTTGAAGTTAATACATGTACTTCTTGAGTTTTAAAATATTCGTTTGCATCTGGAATAACCTTTAAATCCCAATTTGCAAACATTGAATGAGGACGCCATCCTAAGAATAGAACGGGCTCTTCGTTTGCTATATTTTTTGTAGCTTGAGTTAACATAGCAGTTTCACTTGAAGTAATATATTCTAAGTCAAGGTCATATACTTCAATCATCTCACGAGAAGTTGCTGTCATTCCTGCACCTTCATCAATACCATATATTTTCCCATCAAACAAATCTTCATTACCTTTTATTCCTTCAACAGTATCTATATCAACATATTTTGGAACAACCCAACCTAATTCACCATCATAATAACTTACTGCTACATCATCAATGTTTTCACCATATTCATCCATGTAACTCTTATGTGTGTCCGGTAACCAAGAGTCCATAAAAACATTAATATCCCCTCTTGATAGCCCTGCAAATACAATCCCTACATCCGCATCTTGTAATTTAACATCATATCCCATGTCTGTTAATAATATATTTACAATATGACTTGGAATTAATGTGCTCGTCCAAGGTGTAACTCCTATTACAATTTTTTCTTTTTCTTGTTCATTCTCATTTGGAGTAGCATTACCCTCTTCATTTTCTCCAGTTGAACATCCAATTAATGCAGTTGAAAAAACCAATAATACAATTAAACTAAACTTTAAAAATTTTCTCATACTTACACTCCTTTTTTTATTTTTATTTTATAATTATTAACCTTATTAAAACGATTCAAAAAGATTAATATTGATAAATGAAATTCATAAAATATATTAATATTTATTTCTACTTCCTAAACCCTCTGTAAGACGATCTAAGATAATTGCCAATATAACAATTCCTAATCCTCCAACTAAACCTAAACCAACGTTAACACGTGTTATTCCGCCATATACAATTGAACCTAAGCCAGGAGAACCTATCATAGCAGCGATTACAGCCATAGATAGAGCTAACATAATAGTTTGATTTATTCCTGCTATTATTGTTGGCATAGCAAGAGGTATTTGCACTTTTGTAAGTGTTTGCCAAGATGTAGATCCAAATGCTCTTGCTGCCTCGACAACTTCTACTGGAACTTGACGAATACCTAAATTTGTAAATCTGACTGCAGGTGGTGTAGCAAATACAAAAGTAGCAATTACTGCTGGAACTCCTCCGATTCCAAATAAAAGTATAATTGGAATTAGATAAACAAAACTTGGTAGGGTCTGCATAAAATCTAATATAGGTCTTATAATCCTATCTGCTTTATTAGATTTTGCACTCAATATTCCTAAAGGAATACCAATAATTATTGAAAAAATAGTAGCATTGAGTACAACAGCTAGTGTTTGCATAGATGCATCCCAGATATCGACAGAGCCAATATATAAAAGACCAATAAAAGTAAAGATAGCTAATCCTTTTCCTTTTATCCACCAAGCTAATAAAATAAAAAATATCGTTATTAATTCAGGTGGTAACCAAATTAAAAAATCAGTAAAACCCTCTAATAATACTGATAAACTATCGCTAATAGCATCAAAAAAATCTCCAAACACCGGTAATAACCACTCTTTAACAAATTTATTAGTCCAATCTTCTAAAGGAATAAAAAAATAATCCACTAATTCAACGCCTCCTCATCATCCTTTAAAGCAAGTCCAGATAAAATAGATACCCTTACGATAATTCCCATTAATTTGTTGTTCTCCACAACAGCAATTGGGTATTTTGTCTCTGCTGCCACTGGAATTAATTCCTTAAGAGGCGTATCTAATTGTGTAGTGAAATAATCCTGTGTTAGCACGTCTTCTACCCATTTTTTATCCTTAACAGCTTTTAAGGCAGCATCTATAGTTAATAGTCCTTTAAGATTTTTTTCCTTATCCACTACAAATATACTTGAAATACCTTCTTCTTCCATCTTTCGAATAGCAACCCTTGGACCATCCTTCCAAGTAGTAATAACATCAGGCTTTTTCATTATGTTCTCAGCATTTAATACTTTTGATCTATCTACATCTTGTACAAAGTTTGAAACATACTCACTTGAAGGATTGTTTAATACCTCTTCAGGGGTTCCAATCTGAACTATTTCTCCATTATTCATAATTGCAATTCGATCACCTATCTTGAGCGCTTCATCTAAATCATGTGTGATAAATAATATTGTTTTATGCAATGAATCTTGTAATTGCAATAGCTCATCTTGCATTTCTTTTCTAATTAAAGGATCCAAAGCACTAAACGCCTCATCCATCAACAATATATTCGATTCGTTAGCTAGTGCTCTAGCTAGTCCAACTCTTTGTTGCATACCACCACTTAATTGATTAGGCATACTATATTCATAACCTTGCAAACCCACATTTGCTAAAGCAATCTTCCCTTTCCTCTCTCGCTCACTTTTATCCATTCCTTGAATCTCTAATCCATATGTAACATTATTTAAAATATTTCTATGTGGTAATAAAGCAAAATGTTGAAAAACCATTCCTAATTTATTACGTCTAATCTCAGTTAACTCTTTTTTATCCATACTAACAATGTTTTTGCCATCTATTAAAATTTCACCTGATGTTGGTTCAATCAATCTATTTATTAGTCTAATTAATGTAGATTTACCGCTTCCTGATAAACCCATAATAACAAAGACTTCACCTTCTTCTACAGTGAAAGAGGCTTGATTAACACCAATAGTTGCTCCTGTATCCTTTAAAATTTTTTCTTTACTTTCCCCTTTTTCCATTCTCTTTAATGCTTCAACTTTATTATGTCCATATATCTTAGTAACATTTTTAACTTCAACTTTTTTCATTTGTTTTATCTCCTTAATGCACTCTTATCCTCTTAATTATATAGCTTCACAATAATATTAGATAATTTAATAGATAATTTAATTAATACATGACTTATGTGACTATATTATACATAGGCTGATATCTATGCAACCTCTATATTTTGTTTTAATTGTATGTATCATACATACAGTTTATTCTGTATTTAATTATCAAAAGTATACTTATATATCCTCTCATATACTATAATTAACTATTATTAATCCTACTTTACATACTACTTACTTTTACTTATAATCAGTAATGTAAAGAGGGTTAGACTACATTAATTGTTTTTAAACTAAGGAGAGAACTAGATTGTCATCTGAAAGTAACTTAATAAATAATGACTTAGAAACATTAAATGAATATAGAGAAAATATAATTCAGTCACTTGCAAAGAATATGGATATCTACGGTATTTCTGATTCAATCGGAAGACTATATGGAACGATTTATTTTTCTAATCATCCATTAAACTTAGATAATATGCGTGACGCTCTTAGCATGAGTAAAACAAGTATGAGTACTGGAGCACGTACATTATTAAAAACAAAAATGATTAAAAAGGTCTGGAAAAAAGGTGAAAGAAAAGCCTTATATGTGGCCGAAAACGATTGGTATAAAGTTTTTACAGAATATTTTACAACAAGATGGATAGATGCCCTTGAAGCTAATATGAGTGTTATAAAGGATACAGAAAAATTATTAATTGAACTTGAAAATGATAACAATACTAATCCTTTAGTAAAAGAGGAAATCAAACTCGATTTAATGAAATTGGAGAAGATTAAAAATTATTACAATTGGCTTGAAAATTTAATAGAAACTTTTGAATCTGGAGAGATTTATGATTTTGTACCAAAAAAATAGAGAAAAGTTAGTAAAATAATATTCATCCTTTGTAGTATAATTGATTACAAAAAAGGATGTTTTTTATTTTGGGGGGGGAATAAAATTGAATAATCTAAGTTCTAAATTACTCTTGTTTTTTATAGTATTAAATATACAAAAGCCAATATATTAGAAGAAGAAAATCAGATGAAACAAGAAATTATTAATAGCCTAACAAATCTTTCTAAAGCATTTGATACTGACATAGATAACTCTGGACATTTTTCTCTCTCAACTAATCATTAAATATTTTTTTAATAATTGTTCACATTCTGATTGTAGTACATAATTAAGGTAATGATGAATATATATATAATTCTTGAATTTAACTTTAACTATTCTAACATCAGATTCCTGTCTTTCTTCAATTATTGAGCCTCCTAAAATCTTCATCTCTTTTTTTAATTGCCGCAAGTTATTTTCTATTTGCCATTGTATCTCAACTAAACTATCGTTATATATTGTTATTAATTTACATGTAGATTTCTTTATTATATTCCGATCATATTCTAATGTCTTAATTAAAATATTTAATACCACATATTTTTTTGCAAGCTCAGAGAACTCTTTATATTCTTTAGGGTACATCAATTTTATCATCCTCTTTGTGTATTAACTTATTCATTTATAATTATAAACGAACGTACGTTCTTTTTAAAGAGGGAAATATACAATTACCCCCACTACATGAATTACACATAAGTGGGGGACAAACTCCAGATATGGATTAACTGATTGATTTACATAATAGGTTTTGATGATTTAGATATTTCAGATAATGCTTCTCCAGCTTCATCCGAAAAATCATTTCTTATTGCCAAATCTCCTATAGAAACAATACCAATCATCTTCTCATCTTCTACAATTGGCAAACGACGAATTTGGTTATCTGCCATTAATTTTGCAGCATCATCAATTGACATATTAGCTGTTCCACTAATTACTTTCTTTGACATAAGTTCTTCAACGGAAGTTGAACCAGAGCGTTTTTTTGCATAACCTCGTAAAACAAGATCCCGGTCTGTAATCATACCTACTATTTTTTCACCGTCTAGTACTGGAATTGCACCTACGTTTAATCTTTCCATTTTTTCTGCTACTTCATAAGCATTATCAAACAAATTAACAGTTTCAACATTAGTAGTCATAATTTGACTAATCTCCATATTCTACATTCCTCCTTTTTCTTTATAGTGCCCGTAAATAAATATAACATTCTAATTTTAAAAGAAATCTGTTATAGTAATTGCCAAAGATATTTTCAATTATTAAGGCTTGATAAACATTTGAGTCCAATAATATTTGCCAGTTCCACCTTCAGCATATCCGACACCAATGACTGTAAAATTAGAATTTAAAATATTTTTTCTATGCCCTTCGCTATTCATCCAACTTTCCATTACTTTTTGGACTGTTGTTTGACCCATTGCTATATTTTCACCAGCATAAGAATAATTAATACGATAAGCTTTCATCATCTCAAACGGACTACCATATATAGGCGAAGTGTGAGAAAAATAATGATTATCTCGCATATCTTGAGATTTATGTCTTGCAACCCTAGATAATTCCCAATTTGGTCTTAAAGAGGACAATCCATATTTCGCTCGTTCTTGATTAACTAACTGAATTACTTGATGTTCTATCGTTTTAATTCGATCTATATTTGGGATATTTATTTTTTGATTAGGATAAATCAAATCAACATTTTTTATTTGAGGATTTGCTTCAATAATTTCTGAGACGCCAATTTGATATTTAGAAGCAATTAACCACAAACTGTCCCCAGATTTAACCGAGTACACATCAAGCGTTTGTGCAGATACTTTACAGTTTAAGCCAATTAAAAAAATAGTGCATAGAATAACCAAAAATAATCTTCTTTTTAGCAAATTTATCCCTCTTTTTTTTATTAATAAAATATTCTTTTTTATTTTGTATTATTTTTTCAATTTTTATTCTTAGATACATTTTATTTTTATATAGCAGGAGTTAAAGTTTTTATATTGAATTTTAAAAAACTATATTATTTTGAAAGGAGCACAATAAAATGAAATCCAACCGCGGCACACCAGATTTTCTCTTACTTTTCTTAACAATAGGTTTGGTTGGGTTTGGTATTGTGATGGTATATAGTGCCAGCTTTACTGTTTCATATTGGGAATACGAAAGTAAGTGGTACTTTACTAGTAAGCAATTAATTTTTTCAGGAATTGGCTTGCTTTTAATGTTAATATGTATGAATTTACGTCCTGATTTTTACAAAAAACATTTCTTGCTATTTTTATTTGGATCATTTTTTTTACTTATATTAGTCTTTGTTCCAGGTATCGGCGTTAATCTTAATGGTGCTAATAGCTGGATAGGATTTAATTCAAAAACAATTCAGCCTACAGAGTTTGCTAAAATAGGCTTAATCATTTATCTATCTGCACTTTTGTCAAAAAAAAGAGAAAACATAATAAACTTTAAACAAGGACTTCTTCCTTCTTTAATAGTAACTTTCATTTTTTTTATTTTAATCGCACTTCAACCTGACTATGGATCAGCTTTAATTCTTGCAACTACTGCAGGAACAATAATGATAGTAAGTGGAGTAAAGTTAAAACATATTTTTTATTTAGTTATGGCATGTATAATTCTACTTCCAGTTATTTTTATATCATCGGGCTATAGGTTTTCACGATTGACTTCTTACCTTAATCCCTGGAGTGATCCATATGGAGACGGATATCAACTAATACAGTCATTAATAGCCTTTGGTAATGGAGGGGTTTTTGGTACAGGTTTTGGAAGAGGAATTCAAAAATATTTTTATTTACCATATCCTCAATCAGACTTTATTTTCTCAGTTATTGGAGAGGAATTGGGCTTTATTGGAGTTACAATCTTTATTTTGGCGTTTTTATTACTTGTATGGCGTATACTTATTATTGCTTTACGATCAAAGGAGATTTTTGGGACTTTATTAGGGGTTGGAATAGCAAGTATGTTTGCAATTCAAGCATTTATTAATATCGGTGGTGTAACTGGTACTATTCCAATCACTGGAGTACCATTGCCCTTTATTAGTGCAGGCGGTTCGTCTTTAATAGTCAGTATGGCTTCTGTTGGAATTGTTTTATCCCTATCAAGGGAAAATTAGTAAAGTTCGGCTTTATCACCAATCTAAAAGGTCGGTTAATTACCGACCTTTTCTAATTACAATTATTTTACCCGAGTATTTGTTTCTTCATCATCAACAACATCTTTATCTTTGCTTTTTTCTTTTTCTTCTTTCTTTATTTCTACGCCTTCAACAAATATATTAACTTCTACAACATTGAGTCCAGTCATAGACTCAACTGCTTCTTTAACATTTTGCTGTATATTTTTTGCTACCTCGTGAAGTTTGTATCCAAATTTAACTGATATCCTTATATCTATTGCTGTTTCTGTTTCACCTACTTCTACACGGACTCCTTTAGTAACATTTTTTCCGCTCATTCTTTTTGTTATCTCTTCAGTTAGCCCACTAGACATACCTGCTACACCCTCTGTATCCACCGCAGCTAGTCCAGCAATCATTGCTACTACATCACTCTCTATTTTTATTTTCCCAGCATCTCTTTCTTCAGTTGTCATACTATCCTCACCTCTATCCTTTATAAAAGCTTATATTACTATTAAATAATAACATTATTTGCTATGTAATTGCTATTATTTACCTTAATATTATGTTTTATTTATATAAATATTCTATCAAAATTATTTACATTAAAAAATTTTAAACTGTAATTATAAAGGGCTGTTGCTCCACGAACTATTTAGTTCCTTTTGCAACAGTCCCTTGAAATTACTCAATTACGCGTTTAGCACCATAATAACGATCATGCCAATAACTTGAGAATGAACCTACTTCTACTCCTTGAGAGCGATAAGTATGAAGAATCTTATTATCTCCATAATAAATACCTACATGGTCAATTACTCCATCCTTAGTGTAATCAAAAAACAACAAGTCTCCTCGACGTATTTCTGATTTACTTATATACCTGCCTGGGGGATATGAGTATTGAGAACGTGATGATCTTTTTAATTCAATTCCGTTATCTTTAAATACTCGCTGAACAAAAGATGAACAATCGAATGTCTTTGTTTGTGTATTAGAAGCACCAAACTGATATGGAGTTCCTAAATAATTTAATCCAGATTGTATTATTTTATCTGCTTTTGCTTCCCAACTACTTTTTGTTGGGATTTTTATTATTTGGCCCACATATAGATTGTTTGGATCTTTAAGTCCATTATGACTAATAAGGTCTTTTAGACTAACGCCAAACATTTTAGATATTTTCCATAATGTATCACCATAATTAACAAAATAAGTTGAACTATCAGGTACTGTTAGCTTTTGCCCTATATAGATCATCGGTGACTTCAAATTATTAGCTCTCATTAACGCGGTAGGACCAGTACCAAAACTTTGAGATATTTCCCAAATTGTATCACCAGATTTAACTGTATAGGTTGTTGCAAGTGCAACACTCGCAGACATTAGCGAGATTGTTAACATTATTGTAAGAATTATAAATATTCGTTTCATAATTCACCATCCTTTTAAAATAAAATCCTTTTCAGATATAGGATTACCCTAAGAGATTAAAATTATTGAAACAAATATTGGTAAAAAAATAGCCTATTATTAAGTGTTTTAACACCTAATAATAAGCTATTTTTATTTTTTAATTATTTTTCGTCACCACTAAGTATTTTTTGAACATATGACTTTTGATATTCGCCAGTTTTTATTCTTGCTATAATATCCGCCATTCTTTCAGGAGTTAAATCTCCAGCATCTACCATTGCTTGCAATTTTGGAGTTACATTTTCAACAAAAACTTGATCGTATTCATATGCTTCTTCTTCTGGGGCTGCCTGCTCTTCTGGAGCCGCTTGTTCCTCAGGCGCTGGTGCTGGTTCTTCCGCTGGTGTACTAGAATTACACCCTACAATAGATATAACTAATGCTAAGATAGTTATTAAAACAAACAATTTATTAAATCTCATTTCTATCAATTCCTCCTATTTCGATAAAATTAATTAATCTAACATAGTTGTATTTTATCATTATCAATAACGCTTTTTAGATTAGAATTATGAATAATTTATGACTATACATACAGAATTAATATATACAAAATTAAAAAAAACAGTTTTATCATATTATCTATGATAAAACTGTTTTTTAATATAAATATTGTTTAATTAGTTTTATTGACCCATCATTATTGCTTGAACTTGCTCAATAGATAATGTACCATCACCAACTTGCTGAATTATTTCATCCATTCTCTCTTGAGTGATATCTTCTGATTTAACTTTAGCTTTTAAATTAGGTATAATCATGTCTACTAATGGTTGATTTTCAGGAATTTCCGCTACATAAGTCTTTTCAGCTGCTGGTTCTTCTGCCGCTGGTTCCTCTCCTGCTGGCTTATCCGTTGCTGGTTCATCACTTGAGCCACAACCAACTAAGGTAAAGGACATAGCTAAAGCAAAAATAACTAGTAAAATAATGAATTTGTTTGTTTTCATTTTATAACCCCCATTTTTATATACTTATAATTAAATATAAGTATATCTTACAATAAAATTCTTTTTATTTAATAACCCTTGTATGAATATTATGTGACAACTTAATGAACAATTATTAACCCGAATTTTTTTGGTTATAGCATAATACTAATTCTTTTTTCTTCCACTTCGATAAAATTCGTTAAATAACTTCATCAGAGCTCTTTTTTCTATCCTTGAAACGTATGAACGAGATATACCTAATTCCTTGGCAATTTCCCTTTGTGTTTTTTCTTTATCATCTAGAAGTCCAAATCTGCTTATAACAACTTCTTTTTCTCTATCATCTAATATATGTAAGAAGCTATATATTTTACTCTTCTCAATATTAAGTTGAACCTCATTCTCTATCTCATCTTGACCAGTTCCAAGAATATCAATTAAAGCTATCTCATTCCCCTCTTTGTCAGTTCCAATAGGATCATTTAAAGAAACGTCTTTTCTAACCTTTTTTAAAGATCTTAAATGCATTAGAATTTCGTTCTCAATACATCGAGCTGAATATGTTGCCAATTTTGTTCCCTTGTTTGGTTGATAGCTTTCTATTCCTTTGATTAAACCTATTGTACCGATTGAAATTAAATCTTCATTATTTTCACCCGTATTTTCAAACTTTTTCACCACATGTGCCACAAGTCTTAAATTATGCTCAATCAATTTATTTCTTGCATGTTCATCTCCTTTTGCCAATAAAGCTATTTGAATCTTTTCTTCTTTTTCATTTAATGGTTGGGGAAACGCATTATTTTTTATATAAGAAACAAATAATGATAAATCCTTAAATAATAAAGCTAATAAAGTCAATAAAGAAGACACATTGCCACCCCCTGCCAGAATATAAAATCAACTAAATAAATATCTTCCGAAATAAAAAACTATTATATTCTATGCAATTCAAGGTCACAACTGTGCCTGTACAGTTAAAACTTTTATTTAATTTTTTATTTTTTATTGTTTTAAGTCATTATATTAAGGAATTTTTGCAAATGCGAGTACTAACAGTTCCGGTAATACAAAAGTAAGATATAACAATAAAATTCCCAAAAAAGTAGTTCTAATATATAGTTTTTTGTTCTCTTGTTTAATCAATTCCCATAGACCTATTATTAATAAATAACTACTAAGTACAAATAATATTGCTGGAACAATATAATAAATAAAATATAGCACTTTTATTTACCTCCCATATAACCACTGACTATCATTTATAGTAAAATTAATAAATATAAGTGTTTTTCACACCTACTCTAAATTATTTTTTTTATCGAAAAAATCATACAATTCATTTATATCATTTGTCTTTAATACAATATCATCTCTATCAAAAACAAATATTGTTGGTTTATCTGCTTTTAACTCTGGATAATTTTTTCCAGTAACATCAACTCCTTCAACAAAATAAATGTAGTCGATATTACGATATTTATCTCTTAAATACTCTGGGTCTAATTCTATACCTTGACTAAGGATTGCATATTTCCCTTCCTCCTTAGATAAAAGATTAGTATAAGATATCTCTGAATTACTACTTGAAAAAATACATCCTGATAGTAAAAATATAATCTGCACTGAAAAAACAAATATTAAAGAAAAATATATAATTTTATTCTTCATACTCTCTTCTTCTTTTTCATAACATTAATATCTCCTTTACATAATTTTTAATATATAATTTCTCTTCTTATTTGATATTTCCTTTATAATGGAATAAAAACAATAATAATCAAATTTTGGCTAATTTATCTTGCCGAAAAAAGGCAATAGAATTAAAAAAATACGTAAATCATTGAATATTAATCGTAAAGAATTCTCTAGAGAGATAAAAAATGAGATAAAATTCTGAGTCAACTACTCAATTTTTACCCCAAGCTAAAAGAATATATTTAATTTATTGTATTAATATTTTTTTACTGAGAAGGCTTATACACAAATTTTTTTACAGTATTATAGAGTATTATCGCTACTTAAATAAAATTGCATAAATTCACATCAATTAATTGTCCATTTTCTTGACAGAGAAACATCACAAATTTTTGAGGAGCTTGTTGCATGAATTATTGAGCATATATAAAGAGATAGCCCCATACGGTATATATACAAATATAGCGCTATCCCAATTATATTTTATCTGTTTTAGCTAAAATTGCTTAGGTTGGTTTTATCAAACTGAAAAACTGGTGAGAATTGTTGACTAATTCTAATGTTATTAAATGAAACCTTTTACTTGATTAAATTTTCTTTTGTAATGATATAGCTTCTTCTATCTCTTTAATCCACTTTTTTCTAGTATTAACAACGAATTTATCAACATTGTTACTAGTAATAATTTGCAAACCATTTGGTACTATATATGTTAATGATGTTTTAATTTCTGTAATTTCATTTAAAGGAATTACAGTTTTATGTCTTTGTATATTTAATTTGTGGGACTGAAATATTAATTCATCCTTTGTTAAACATAGCCATCCTCCAACACTTTCTTTCCCTTTTCTATGGTTAGCTCCACCTTCAAAAATAATTTCTTTACCATTAGTTATTTCTAAGCTAATTTTCTTAAATTTTCTTGTCTGTAGAAAAATGAAGGTGCCTCCCACTAGACCAAATGGAATTCCCAGCATTAGAAAATATATCAAACCTATCGTGAAATCCATGGTTACTAATCCCATAGGTAGTCCTAATATAGTGCCAAATGGTATTCCTGTTTTCATAACACATTTTATATACTCTTTCATGTTATATTCCTCCATAGTTTACATAATTACTAAATCTACTAAATATTAATCAAACAAACTTTTCACCCAATCTTTAGCTGTTCTTCCTTTAACCTCAACCATTTCTGTAACAATCGTATAGATTACACCTGCAGCTAAACCTGATACAGCACCTGCAACATTCCCAAATACTGGTACTACAGTACCGACGGTTGCCCCATATAATACAGTCCCACCAATTGTAAATGTTATGTCAACTGAAGTATAGTTATAATTTTTTTTGTCCCAGCATCATTTTGAATATTTTCGCCAATACCACCTACGATATCTACAGTATCACCAAACAAGCCTAATTCCTTGCCTACTTTTAATAGATATGATTTAAGATTTATATCCTCAATTAACTCCACAACAACTTCTGCTAAATCTCCAGTTGTACTTATATAAAAACCTATTTCAGAATATTGAGAAAAATCCAAACCAACATTAGCATCACTTACTATTTGCTGGTCTACTGTAGGTTTTGGTGGCTTTGGTGGTTTTGGCTCTATTGTACCTGGCGTAATATCATCGTCATCTGCAGCTTCTCCAGTTTCTGCATCTGCTGTTACTCCATTATCTGTTCCTACTTCATTGTCATTTCTATATTTATTTCTTATCGCTTCTGCTGCTGCATGAATTGCATCTTTTTCTGCTTGTGTTGTTGCATTATCATATGCTTCTGTTAATTCTTCTAATCTTTTTATATCTGATGGAGGTAAATTGTTCTTGTCCCATTCTGATACATAGTGCCCAGTTGGATCAATGTACATTATTGGGTTGTTGTAGCAATAGGTATATAGGTTAAGACTTAATGGGTTGTTATCTTCTCCCCAGTAACTGTCTTCTGTTATAAACCTTCCTATATATGGGTTATAGTGTCTTGCTCTTAGGTAGTATAGTCCTGTATCTTTATCATAGTATTCTCCTGCATATTTTATTGCATTTGGATTTGTTTCTATTTCTAATGTTATATTTCCAAATATGTCATAGTCGTATTGGTTTAGGATTTCCCATGTTGGTGTTATTGTTTGTACTACGTCTCCATGTCCGTTATATACGTATAGGCTCTCTTCATTTGTTTGGTTAATTACTCCTATATAGTTTATTCCTTTTATATATCTGTTTTTTTGTATGTTATTAACATCTGTTTCTAGGATTACGTATTGTCTGTCATATAGGTAGTTTGTTGTTTCTCCATTGCTTATTTTTTTGACTCTTAAGTCATCACCGTTATATTGATAGTTTATTGTTTTTGTTTGTGTTGATACTTCTTTTAATCTATTAAAGCCATCATAGGTATACGATATATTTTCTGTGTCATTTATTATTCCAAGTGGTGATGTATATGTTGTCTGTTCTGTTAGTTGGTTTCCATTGTTATCATAGGTGTATAATGTTGTTGCTTCTAGTAGTTCTGTATCTAGGATGTCTTTCATTGTTTCTATTATTGTTGTTAGTCTGTTTGTATTTGAGTAGGTATATTGTGTTGTTTTTATTCTATATTGTATTTCTTCATCATTTACGTAGATTCCACTAGGTTGGTCTGATGTATAGGTTTCTATTTGTGTTGTTCTGTTTCCTGCATTGTCATAGGTATATATTGTTGTTTTCCCTGGTGTTTCTATTTGTTTTATTCTGCCTAGTTCGTCATAGGTGTATAATGTTGTTCCATAGTCATCTGTTTTGGTTATTTGTCTGCCTGCTAGGTCATAGGTATATTTGTATGTTGATTTAGGTATTAATTCTGGTTTAGTATTATTTGCATATAGTTCATGATTTGTCATTGCTATTAATCTATTATTTTTGTCAAATTTGTATGTTACAACAAGTAGGTTAATACCTTCCATTTTTCTGTTACCATTTTCATCGTAACTATAGGTGTATTCACCTGTTTCTCCAGATATGTTGTAGTTTACTTTTTCTATTCTATTTGATTTATCGTAGGTGTAGTTTGTTATATTTCCTTTATAATCTTCTGCTGATAATATATTGCCTGCTTGATCATAGGTATAATTCAATTGTGTTGTTCCATCTTTTATTATTGCTGTTATCCAATTGTTTGCATTGTAGGTGTATGTTGTTGTTCCTGTTTCATCTGTCATACCTATTCTATTACCTAATGCATCATATTGATAATTTATACTATCTTGTGTTTCTGAAACTAATCTTGATGTTAATAGGTTTTGATTATTATATTCATATTTTGTTTCGTTTCCGTTTCTATCTATTATTCTTTCTGGATTTAGTCCTAAGTCATATTGATATGAGCTTGTTTGATTATTTGCGTCGGTTACTGCTATTAGTTTTCCTATATCACTATATGAGTAAGTTGTTTGATTATTTATGTATTTATTTTTATACATATGAGCAAAAAGAAAGGCCACATCAGCTGAAACTGTGTGACCTATATATACATTAGTGGGAATCTGGAGCATATTTTCCATTTTCGAATTTTCTTACAAAACCTTTTGCTGGAAAATCAGGGTAATCAAATTCCCACAAGCATCCACATACATTACATTTATACCATTTTGTTGCATACCATTTTATTTCTTTTACTTCTTTCATTTCACTATGCCCTACATAAAATGGTTCTGTCACAGGGATATCACTAAATGTTCCTTCTCTTACTTGTCCCTCGAAAAAGTTCTTCAGTTCTTCAAATAATCTATAAAAATTAATTTCCGTACCATACCTCTCCTTACAATCACATCCTATTTGAACCAACTTGCATTCACCTCTGGAATATATACTTGATTGCCACCGCCTATCAATTGACCTGCACCACCATTTATAGTTTGTGATGCTGCTGTACCTTCATATATTACAGTACCTTTTGAAACTGTAACTTTAGTAACATATTGTGCAGTATTACCCCATTGTGGGTTTAATGCAAGGTCTATTTGTGACTGCATTCCTCCACTTTGTGGTACTCTTGTCATATAACTACCAACTTTTTCTGAGTTTCCTCCATATACCCTATATAATGTTGTATCCTGTGTTAAGACTACCTCTTTATATGTTGCTCCACTAAAGGATCCTGCTACACTCTGTTTTAGCGGTCCTGGATTAGCAGGTGAATAAGTCACCGTCTTAGGCGTTCCCTCAACAGCATCATTAGATTTATCATTTCGAGAATTTTTGTCTGATTTATTAATTATATTAATTAAATCATCTGCTTTAGATATTTTTGCAATGGTTCCGACACCTTTTGTTATTAATACACCTATTAATATATCCCCTGCTAAGTATCCTGCAGCATATGCTATTGATTTTGCATCTCCATTAAGTATATTATCACTAAAATTATCTAGTTCATATTCTATTACTTTCTTTAAGTCTTCAAATGATAAATCTTTGATGCTTTTAATTAAATTCCCTATTTCGTTTAGATGTGCAAATTCTAAATTATCTTTAACTGAATCCTAATTGGACTTTCAGTCAGGTCTCGTACATACCGCATACACGAAAAAAATAGCCACCTTCGGCAATAAAGTCAATAGATGGCTATACGTTGCTTTGTTATTCTTCCGGCTTATAAATCCCTGCTATCTTCATATTTTGCCAAGAACTAAATTGAGTGGCTTCATCTGCTGCTTTAATTACACGCAAAGTGTATAACCCCGCATTGTCCGGATTTATAGTGTCTTTGGTATAATCTATTATGAAAAACATATATTCATCTTTGTCTGTCGTAACTGTATACCAAGACACAAGCATTACAGATTTTTTCCCGTTTTCAATTGATGTTTCAGAAGTGAATGTATCTCGCTTCCAAGAGTCTACATTTCCTTGAAAAAATCCAAACAAATACTCCATACTAGCATCAAAATTATTAGCATGATCAAAAGTCTGCTTGGAAAACAAAACCTTCAAAGCATCTTTATCTTGATTCTTAAGTGTTTTAATTATCTCTTCCAATCGGGCATCTGCTTTTTTTTCGTTATCATCATAAATCATTATCCTTCCGCCTCCTAATGAACATGAACTTAATAGTATAATACTTACAAATAACAGAAGTATTAATGTTATGAATTTTTTTCTCATGAATAAGTATCCTCCCTAAAAGTTTAATGTAGATGTATATTTTTCGGTATCAAACGTCCACCGATCATCTTTGACTTTCCATACCTTGTAAAATGCATCGAACATTCCTGTGTTCCCCGAAAAATCAATAGTATAGGTAACTCTTAAGTCTCCTGCGTTAACATCTTGACAAAACGGATTAAACGCCGTCATCCACCACTGAGGCTCTGATGGGTTATAGGATGCTATTAGGTTCCCTTCATTACCTTTTAAAGTTAATGTCATTGGCAGCACAAGGTCCGTATCCACAAGCCAATGATCTGTTTCATATCCAAGAACTGAGAGTCTTTTGTATAAACCTAATTCTGCCCCAGCGCCTAAGTTCAAATAATCTCCTTTCCATGCCCAGAATCTATAATCTTGACTATCATATGAAAACTCGAAAGGTTGTACTTTCATGCTTGTGGCATAATCAAAGATAATATCGTAAAGATAATTATACCCGCCATATTGCTGTAACGCGTCTTGTCTTGCATGATAAACACCGTTTGAATCTCTAATAAACCCCGCCGCATAAAACAGACCGCTAAACCACCCCTGTTGAGTTGCATAAATACTGACTGGATTTGCTATTAACCATTCAGCAAGGGTTCTCGTTATGTCTGTTACATCCGGCCAATCGCTAGATACATTGCCCATTTCGTATATATCCGTAAGTACTGCATTTACATCATTTATCAATTCTAGAATATCTGTTGGTGCATCATCCCTTGGGTCATATATAACTGGTACATAGGTTGGTTCATATATTA
>CAZIGM010000012.1:0-42030 GCA_964538675.1 uncultured Bacillaceae bacterium
CATTTTAAAAATATATATATACAAATATATGCACTATAAAATTGACAGTGGTTCTTTTAGTAAGATAAAATAGTTTTTATTAGAAATACATAATTTAGATTAAATATAATTGTTATTAATAATTTTGGGGGAACTTGCATGAGAAAAAGAGTAAATTTATTAAGAGAATTTTCAATTCCTTTAATTTCAGGAGTAATAGTAGCTCTTATTTGGGCAAATATTCATCCGGAAAGTTATCATGCTTTTGTACATACAGAAATAATTGGAGGGTTAAACTTCCATTTTTTTGTTCAGGATATTTTTATGGCCTTTTTCTTTGCCATAGCAGCCGTCGAAATAACGCAAAGCTTTTTACCTGGTGGCGATTTAAATCCAATAAAAAAAGCTGTCAATCCACTTTTTGCTACTTTTGGTGGGGTTCTTGGTCCAATAGCAGTATTTTTTATATTAAATAGCTTAATTGGTAGCCCTGATTATACAAATGGATGGGCGATACCTACAGCGACAGATATTGCTCTTGCATGGTTAGTTGCAAAATTTGTTTTTGGTAGTAGACACCCTGCAGTATCTTTTCTATTATTATTAGCTGTTGCCGATGATGCAATTGGCTTGGTTATTATAGCTGTATTTTATCCAGATCCATTACATCTTTTTGAACCAATGTGGTTATTAGCTGTTCTTGCTGGTATGATATTTGCGTATTTATTTAGAAAATTTAACTTAAAAAATTATTGGCCGTACTTGCTTTTAGGTGGGGGGCTAAGTTGGATTGGATTATATAATGCCCATTTACATCCTTCTTTAGCTTTGATAGTAATCATACCTTTTCTTCCACATAGTAGGAGAGCTGATGGACACTTATTTGAAGATTCTTATCATGGAATATCTACACTTAAAAAGTTTGAACATGATTGGAAATTTTTTGTAGATATGGGCTTGTTCTTTTTCGGTATTGCAAATGCAGGCGTAGAATTTAGTGAAATAGGAACATTATCTTGGATAATATTAGCATCACTAATAATCGGTAAAACCCTAGGCATCTATTCATTCTCTATGATTGGAAAAAAGTTAGGTTTTTCATTACCAAAGGGAATGGGAAAGAAAGAATTACTCTTAGCAGGGGTAGTTGCAGCTATGGGACTAACAGTTGCACTATTTATTGCTGATGCAGCATTTACTGATTTAAAAATTCAAGGTGCTGCAAAAATGGGAGCACTTTTCAGTGCAAGTGTCTTTATAATAGCTTTTGTATTAGGTAAAGCATTAAAAATAAAGAAAATTAAATAAGTTATTATTATTATTGATTAGTACCCGTATTAATTCTTTAGGAATTATTACGGGTTTTTACTATATATGGCATCTTTAGAATTTGTATTATTTAATTTGTTTATATATAATGATGTAGGCATTTATTTTATTGTTGAGGAGGTAGAATTTTGAAAGATTCAGTATTAAATATTATAGAGGAATTGACTAATGCTTCAGGTGTTTCAGGTAATGAAGGACCAGCTAGAAAAATTATGGAAAAGCATATAGAGCCATATGCCGATGAAGTAATCGTAGATAATCTTGGTAGTTTAATTGCAAGAAAGGGAC
Source organism: uncultured Bacillaceae bacterium (assembly GCA_964538675.1). Lineage (GTDB taxonomy): Bacteria > Bacillota > Bacilli > Tepidibacillales > Tepidibacillaceae > CAZIGM01. The sequence goes on from CAZIGM010000012.1 coordinate 1,597, forward strand.
AAAAGGGTCCAAAAGTATTAATAGCTGGACATTTAGATGAAGTAGGATTTATGGTAACTCGTATTACTGATGATGGATTTATAAAGTTCCAAACACTTGGCGGATGGTGGGAGCAAGTAATGCTTGCACAAAGAGTTAAGGTACTAACTCGAAAAGGAGAACTACAAGGTATTACAGGGTCTAAGCCTCCACATGTTTTAAAACCTGAAGATAGAAAAAAACCAGTTGATGTTAAGGAAATATTTGTTGATATTGGGGCTAAAGATAAAAAGGAAGCTGAAAAATTTGGAGTGCGACCTGGTGATTCCATAGTACCCGATTCTAAATTTACTTTAATGAATAACCCAAACTTAATAATGGCAAAAGCTTTAGACAATCGTCTTGGTTGTGCAGCAGCAATTGAAGTATTTAAAAGACTCAAAGATAAGAAGCATGATAATATATTATATGGAGTGGGAACTGTTCAAGAGGAAGTTGGTTTAAGAGGTGCTCAAACTTCAGCTTTTACAGTAAAACCAGATATAGCTTTTTCAATCGATACAGGTTTAGCGGGTGATACACCAGGAATTAGTCCAGATGATGCAAGTAGCAAACTAGGGAATGGTCCACAAATAAATATCTTTGATGCTTCAATGGTACCACATACAGGTTTACGGGATTTCGTAATTAAGGTTGCTGAAGAAGAAAATATACCTTTTCAATATGCGACAATTCCATTTGGAGGTACAGATGCTGGTAGGTTCCATATATATGGAAACGGCGTTCCTTCTTTATTTATTGGGATTGCAACAAGATATTTACATACACATGCAAGCATTTTTCATCGTGATGACTATGAGAATGCTATAAAATTAATAATAAAAATAATTGAACGTTTAGATGAAAAGACAGTTTCAGAGATAAAAAAAAATAGTTAAAAATAAGTGATGAGACGATGTTTACAAACATCACCTCATCACTTATTTTTTATATCGTAAAAGATTAAACATAGCGTAAATCTTAGTTACTCTTATACCTTTAGATAAAAAACCCCATATGAATTAAGTTCGTCTTCACATATTATTATTTAATGTATCAATTAAATTTTCTTGAGTTTTGGTGTCAATATTTTCCCAAATAATTTCAAAAACAACACCCAAACCTGGCAAAGTTTTTTCATCTTGTGTTTTTAGAGCATCATTCATCATTTCCACTAATTGATCCTTTGATTTATCTTTTAAATTAGATATTATAGCATCTCTTAAATCAAACTCCATCTTTTTTCCTCCTTTTTTTTTTTTCAATAGTATGTCCTAATTTAAAAAAAATAGTTTAACCAGAAATAATAAATATAGGAGATAAATGGAATAGAGCTTTGTATTTGAATAAAAAGTGGTTTTATAAAAATAAATTATGCTATAATGAATTTTGAAATAACATGCTAGAAAGGGGATAATTATGGGTAAGCAGTATGCAGTTATTGGTTTAGGTCGTTTTGGCTCTAGTGTTGCGAAATCATTATATGAATTAAATCATGATGTTATGGCAATTGATATTGATGAAGAAAAAATCCAAAATAACCTAAATAATGTAACACATGCAGTACAAGCAGATACTACAGATGAGGTTGCCTTAAAATCTTTGGGAATTAGTAACTTTGATGTTGTAGTAATTGCTATTGGAGAAAATATTCAAGCAAGTATACTCACAACTTTATTAATAAAGGATTTAGGAATAGATATTATAGTTGTAAAGGCTCAAAATCAACTTCATGCAAAAGTATTATATAAAATAGGTGCTACAAAAGTAATTTTCCCTGAAAGAGATATGGGCGTACGAGTTGCTCATAATTTAGTAACACCAAATATTTTAGATTATATAGAGCTTTCTGAAGAATATAGTATTGTGGAGATAATTTCTAGTGCTGAAATGGCTGGTAAAACATTAGGAGACTTAGATATAAGAGCTAAATATGGATGTAATGTTATGGCGCTAAAAAATGATGACCATATTAATGTTGCGCCAAGTGCAACTGATTTAATAAAAGAAGAGGATATAATGGTTGTCATTGGACACAATAAAGATTTACGAAGATTTGAAGAATATGTAATTAACGGAAAGTGATAAATAATGGAATTAATAGAATCTATTCATAACCCTAAAGTTTCACTTTGGTACCAATTAAAGAATAAAAAGGGAAGAGACAATCAAGGATTATATATAATTGAAGGTATTAAGCTTATTGAAGAGGCTATTGTATCTAATCAGGATATAAATTTAATTATTCTTAATAAAGAAATAAATATACCTGTATCAATAGCAGAATTACTGTTGAAAAAAGATATTAAAATTATTACTGTTTCAAATGCAGTATTTACTAAATTATCAGATACAGAGACTCCACAAGGTATTTTAGCGATAATTAGAAAAAAATTTTACAAATTTAATCAATTAATTGACGATAATAATAATTTTATATTGCTTATCGATGGCATACAAGATCCTGGCAATTTAGGAACAATCATTAGAAGTGCTGATGCTGGAGGAATAAGTGGAATTATTCTAGGTAATAACACAGTTGAATTATATAATCCTAAAGTAATTCGTGCTGCAATGGGATCAATATTTCATCTCCCTATTTTAATTAGTGATTTGGATGATAGTATAAAGAAATTAAAGGAATTAAAAATAAGAATATTAGGGACAAGTCCTTATGCAAAGCAAGAATATTACAATGTTGATTTAGTTAATAATATTGCTATATTAATAGGAAACGAAGCAAAAGGATTATCAGAAATAAGACAAAAAGATACTGATTGTATGATTAAAATACCGATTATGGGTAAAGCTGAGTCTTTAAATGTTGCAATGGCAACAACAATAGTAATATATGAACATGTACGACAAAAAATAGGTTGAAAAATGGATAATCTATACTTGAAGTTCTAATTATTCATCGTTATAATAATAACAATAATAAAATAAGACAAATGCTAGGAAAGAGAAAAGTAAACAAAGTTATGTCTTTTAAGGGAGGAGATGTCGATGATTGTAAACATCTCTAAGATGTACTTGTTGAAGTTCACTCTGGAGCAGGACCTCTGAAATGAAGAAGTAGGAGATTACGTTTGATAACGTTATTAATTTATAAGTGTGAATATGGAATATATTCATATTAGGGTGGTACCGCGGTCTTTCGTCCCTTGAGGATAGAAGACCTTTATTTATTTTGATAGGTAATAAGAATAAGGGGGTTATTTATATGAGAGAACAATTGGAGATATTAAAACAAAAAATCCTGCATGAGATAAGGAATGCTAATACTATTGAGGATTTGCATGAGATAAAAGTTAAAAATTTAGGAAAAAAAGGTCCAATTACCGAAATTTCAAGAAATTTATGTAATTTATCGCCAGAAGAACGTCCGAAGATGGGTCAATTCGTTAATGAATTAAGAGAGGAAATTCATCAGATATTAAATACTAAAGAAGAGATTTTTAGAAAAGAAATGATTAAGCAAATAATTAAAGAAGAGACAATTGATGTAACTCTTCCAGGTTTACCATTAACACATGGCAATACCCATCCTCTTAATCGAGTTATCGAGGAGATAGAAGATATATTTATTGGAATGGGTTTTGATATAGCCGAAGGACCTGAAGTAGAGAAGGATTATTATAATTTTGAAGCCTTGAATTTACCAAAAGATCATCCAGCAAGAGATATGCATGATTCTTTTTATATAACTGAAGAGATTTTATTAAGAACTCATACTTCTCCTGTACAAATAAGAACAATGTTAGAAAAAAATGGTGAAGGTCCTGTAAAGATAATTTGTCCTGGAAAAGTATATAGACGTGATGATGATGATGCAACACATTCACATCAATTCACACAAATCGAAGGTCTAGTTGTTGATGAGAATATCGCAATGTCGGATCTTAAAGGTTTGTTATTAAATTTTGCAAGACAAATGTATGGTGATAATACAAAAATTCGCTTGCGTCCGAGTTTTTTTCCTTTTACTGAACCAAGTGCAGAGGTAGATGTTTCTTGTTTTTGTAAGGGAGAAGGTTGCAAAATTTGTAAAGATACTGGATGGATTGAAATATTAGGTGCTGGAATGGTCCATCCAAAAGTTCTTGAAAATGCAGGGTTTGATTCAAATAAATATACTGGATTTGCATTTGGGTTAGGTATAGAAAGAATTGCAATGCTGAAATATGGAATCGAAGATATACGTCATTTTTTCACAAACGATTTAAGATTTCTTGAACAGTTTAAAATAATGTAAGGGGGGATTGAGATGAAGGTATCTTATAATTGGTTATCACAATACGTTGATATAAATGATATAAATCCTTATGATTTAGCGGATAAATTGACTTTAGCTGGTGTAGTGGTTGATGTAGTACAAGAATTAGGAGAGAATTTACAAGATGTAGTTGTAGGTTATGTTGTTAACAGGGAGAATCATCCTAATGCAGAGAAATTAAGTTTATGTAAAGTAGATATTGGTGATGGTGAGATTCACCAAATTATATGTGGGGCTAGTAATGTTAATACTGGGCAAAAAGTACCGGTGGCCAAACTTGGCGCCAAGCTTCCTAATGGGCTTAAAATTAAAGAGGTGAAACTTCGTGGTATCGAATCTTCTGGAATGATTTGTTCAGCAGAAGAATTAGGGCTAAACAAAAAATTACTTTCTAAAGAAAAGACAGAAGGTATATTAATTCTAAATTCCGATGCAATAGTTGGTGAAGACGTAAAAGAATTATTAGATTTAAATGATTATATATTTGAACTTGATCTTACTCCTAATCGTTCTGACTGCCTAAGTCTAATAGGTGTAGCCTATGAAGTTGCAGCTATCTTGGATAAAGAGATAAAAATCCCTAAAGATAATTTAGGAGTAAAAATAAGTAATGATAATAAAATAAATATTCAGATTACAGCACCAGAAGCATGTAAGCATTATTCTGCTAGGTTATTAACTGATGTAAAGGTAGCTGAATCACCTTATTGGTTGCAAAACCGTTTAATAACTTCTGGAATAAGACCAATTAATAACTTGGTTGATATAACAAATTATGTATTATTAGAATATGGTCAACCATTGCATGCATTTGATTATAACTATTTAGAAAAGTCATTTATAGAAGTTAGGTTAGCAAAACCAAATGAGAAAATAATTACTTTAGATGATCAAATAAGAGAACTTGATGAAGAGATGTTACTAATAACAGATCAGGTTAAACCAATAGCATTAGCAGGAGTAATGGGGGGGGCTAATAGTGAGGTAACCTCTGAGACTACACAAGTCTTATTAGAATCAGCATTCTTTAATAGAACATTTATTGGAAAAACAGCTAGAAAGCTAGGATTAAGATCGGAAGCAAGTTTAAGATTTGAAAAAGGTGTTGATCCCAATCGAATTTATTCTGCATTAAATAGAGCAACAGAACTTTTAGTTGAATTAGCTGATGCAAAAGTTGTTGGTGATATATATGAAGATAAAGTTTTATCCCCTAAAGAAAAAGAGATAATGATAAACCCAAATAAAGTAAATAAATTATTGGGAACTCAATTGCAAGCTAATGATATGAAAGATATTTTCAGAAGATTAAGGTTTCAGGTAAAGGATCAAAATGATTCATTAATGATTTCAATACCTTCCAGAAGGAATGATATTGAGATAGAAGTGGACTTAGTCGAAGAAGTGGCGCGTATTTATGGTTATGATAATATTCCAATAACATTTCCAAGCAGCATTTATACTCAAGGAGGATTAACAGATAAACAAAAGCTTTATCGTAAAATAAAAAAATATCTGCAATCGTCTGGATTACAAGAAGTTATTACCTATACATTAACCTCTAGTAAGAAAAGGGAGGCAGTAAAAGGGTTACATGAGCAAAGTAATCCAATTAAATTACTAACCCCATTAAGTGAAGAAAGAGAATATTTAAGGACTGAATTACTTCCTAATCTTTTAGAAGTGGCTCAATATAATGCTAATCGCCAAAATTTAGATATTCGTATTTTTGAGATAGGGACAATTTTTACAAAGAATATGGAAAAACAAACTGATTTACCAGATGAGAAATTGATTGTAGCTGGGTTATTTACTGGAGCGTTGCCAAAATATTGGCAAGGACCATTTAAACCAATAGATTTTTATTATGTAAAAGGAATTTTAGAAGAGTTATTTAGTGAATTAGGTCTTAAGGACGTAAATTACAGTGTTTCAGCAATAGAGGGATACCATGAAGGTAGAACAGCAATTATAACAGTTGATGGCAAAAAGATTGGACATATCGGTCAGATTCATCCCGAATTACAATATCAATATGATCTAATAAATGTTTATGTGTTTGAATTAGATTTTAATTTGTTACTAGAAGTAACTAATACAAATATTGAATATAAACAATCACCAAAATATCCAGCTGTACAAAGAGATATTGCTTTAGTAGTATCTGAAGAAATTGAGACGAAAAATATTATGAATACTATTAAGGAAAGTGTGAACGAATTACTTGAAGGGTTATTACTATTTGATGTATATACTGGTGAACAAGTTGGTATAGGCAAGAAAAGCTTAGCTTTCTCTTTAACATTTAGAAGTAATGAACGAACATTAACAGATGAAGAGGTAACTCAAATAAATAATAAAATTATTAATAAATTAATAGAGAAATATCAGGTAGAGTTAAGAAAATAAGTATTAACACCGAGGGGCTGTTTTAAACAACAGCCCCATCATGTTGTTGTGAAAGTCAACAACATGACAGACTGAAGAAAATGTACTAGTTCAAGGCACATTAAAATCGAGGAACGGAGCTTACTTTGACGTAAGTGAGTACCGGAGATTTTAATAGTAACGAAGAAATAGGGCTTTTTCTACAGTCTGAGGGGCTGTTTTAAACAACAGCCCCTTTTTATATGATAAGATATATATATATAGAAGGTAATTGAATGTTTTGAAAGAATCTATTAAAATAAAGAAAAAGTATAACGTACTTGTAGAAAGGCGGATCTTTTGTGAATGAAGATCGAAAGAATAGCTTATCTGTTACAATATATGGTCAGGAATACAAAATTGTTGGTGATAAAGATCACGATTATATTCGTATGATTGCTGATCATGTTGATGATAAAATGAATCAAATTTCAGAAGCTTATCCTAGGTTAGATTTGAAAAAAATAGCAGTATTATCTGCAATTAATATAACTGATGAATATTTTCAATTAAAAAAAGAATATGATGAATTATTAAAGCTTTTGAATAAAAAAGAGTAAAGGGGAGCCTAATGAATATTTTAGATATAATAATAATAGTAGTACTAGTAATTTTTATGATAAAGGGATATCAATCTGGGCTGATTAAGCAGACAATTAATCTTTTTGGTTATATAATAGCCATTTTCATTGCTTATAAGTTTTACAGCGATTTGGCACCATATTTGGAAGAACTTATACCATTACCAAGTTTTGAAACATCATCGTTTTATATGTTTTCACAGTTTTTCAAATTACAAGATATGTTTTATAACGCTATTTCATTTATAGTAATTTTTATAGGAGTTAAAATATTGCTTTATTTTGCTCTTGTTGTCTTAGATCAAATTGCTAAATTACCAGGATTAGCAATGATTAACCGTTTTTCTGGTGCACTTATAGGTCTAGTAGAATCAGTAATTATCGTTATATTATTAGTTAATTTCATTTCAATCATGCCTTGGGGCAATTTGCAGAGTTATCTTGAGGGTTCATATATTGCCAATGGAATATTAGATTTAACACCGACAATTACTGAAAAGATATATAGTTTATGGAATATATAGAGATACAGGTTATTGACAAAGTCAACAGCCTAACAGGTTGTAGAAATCTACAACCTGTCATTTTGCAATTGATACATATTGTAATATAATCCTTCTCTTTCAAGTAATTCCTGATGTGTGCCACGTTCTACAATCTCTCCTTTATGGAGGACAAGGATAAGATTTGCATCATAAATGGTTGATAATCTGTGGGCAATTGCAATTGTAGTTCTACCTTTTCGCATTTTATTTAAAGCTACTTGTATAGATTCCTCTGTTTCTGAATCAATATTAGCAGTTGCTTCATCAAGAACAAGAATTTTAGGATTGATTGCCATTGTTCTAGCAAAGGATATTAATTGACGTTGTCCGCTAGAGAATGTTGTGCCTCTTTCACCTACGGGATCATCATATTTTAAAGGTAAGTTTTGGATAAAAGTATCTGCTTGAACAAATCGTGCAGATGCTTTTATTTCTTCATCACTAATTATACTGTTATGCAATCGAATATTATGTTTGACATCACCAGAAAACAAAAAAGCATCTTGTAGAACAAGTCCAATCTTATTTCTTAGTTCGTTATCATGAAAAGATTGTAATTGCACGTCATCTATTAATATCTCTCCTGAGTGAATTGGATAAAATCTCATAAGTAAATTACTGATTGAACTTTTCCCACTTCCAGTATGTCCTACAAGAGCAACTGTTTCTCCTGGTTTTGCTACAAAGGAGATGTTTTTTAACACATTTCTCTTACCATCATAAGAGAATGTAACATTTCTAAATTCTATCAAACCCTTTTCGATTGAAGGTGAATTATCCCCTATTTTTGCTGGTGCCAAATCTGTTTCGTCTAAAAGTCCAAAAACTCGTTCTGATGAAACAATTGCTTGTTGAAATTGACTTAATCGGGTCATTATAGTATTAATAGGTTCAAAAAATCGTTCAAGGTAATTTATAAATGCGTATAATACTCCAACTTCTAACACACTATTAAAAGACTTAATTCCAAAGAAACCTAAAATTAAACATAGTGCCAAAAGATAAATAAAATCTACTGCCGTTCTTGCTAATAGTGCGTTAATTTTCACTTGTTTTATATTAGCCTGATATAACTCATCATTTGTTTTAGCAAAATCATTTCTAAATCTTTTTTCCTGTCTCATAGCTTGAACGATGTTCATTCCTTGTAAAGATTCATTTAATTTTGTGTTTAATTCACTTAGTTTTTTTCTAGAGACATGAAATACTTTTGAGCTGAAATATTGATATGTTTTTAACAAAATAAATATAAGAGGTAAAAATATTATATATATAACTGCTAGCTTTGGATCTAGATAAAACATCGCTATTAAGATACCTATTAACAAAACAATGTTTTGAACAAATGTAGATAGCACAGTTATATAAAGCTCTTTTATCGCTTCTGTATCATTTGTAATTCGAGATATTAAGCTCCCAACTGGAGTTTTATCAAAAAAAGATAAACCAAGTTTTTGAACCTTAGTAAATATATCTATTCTTAATTGGTGAATTATTTTTAAAGCTATCTTTTGAAATAATAATAGCTGCAAGTAATTAAAGATTGTTGAAGCTAAGAGCAAAAAGAAGTATCCAATTGCTAAGATTAGAATTGCTGTCCAATCAAATATTTTTGGTGTAAGGTAATCATCGATAAATATCTTAATAAGAATTGGACTGAGTACATCAGCTGTAGTAGCAAGTAACAATATAAAAAAACTAATACTTAATTTCTTTGCGTGTGGTTTTGTATATAATAACAGTCTTTTCAAAGTTTTTTGCTTAGTAATTTTTTCATTAACCGTGTATTCATTCAATTGGAACATCACCCCCTTGCTCCACAAGGGTTTCAAGCTGTTGACGTGTATAAATATCTTTATACCAACTATCGACATTAATCAAATCTTCATGAGTTCCTTGCTCAATTATTTTTCCATCTTCTAAGACAATAATTAAATCAGCATGCATAATAGAACTGATTCTATGAGTTGCTATTAAAGTAGTTTTATTTTGTCTATTCTTCTGTAATTCTTTTAAGATAGCTTCTTCAGTTTTTGCATCAACAGCAGATAATGCGTCATCCAATATTAAAATGTCAGAATTCATCAATAGTGCCCGAGCGATAGATATTCTTTGCTTTTGTCCTCCAGATAAAGTAGTGCCCCTTTCACCAACTATTGTTCCGTAACCATCATAAAATTGTAATATATCTTTATGAACTGAAGCCAGTTTGGCAACGGTTTGTATTTCATCTATAGAAGCATCAGGTTTTCCAAATGCAATATTTTCAGCTATTGTTGTTGAAAATAAAAAATGATCTTGAGGAACATAACCTATAGTTTTACGTAGGCTATTGATTTTGTAATCATAAATTGATTTATCACCGATAAATATATTGCCATCAATTAAATCAAATTCACGTAATAATAAGCGTAATATAGTTGATTTTCCACTTCCTGTTTTACCAACTATACCTAAAGTGTGTCCTTGTTTAAGAGTAAAGTTTATCTTATTTAATGCCGAAGAGTTTTTATTTGGATAAGTAAATGAGTTTATATTAAAAGTTATATTACCTTTAGGCATTATATCTAAAGCATTTTCTTTATCTATAATATCAGGTTTAATATTTAATAAAGCAGTAATTCGATCATATGAAGCTCGACCACGTTCCACAATATTAAATAGCCAGCCAAAGGCAAGCATCGGCCAGATTAATTTTCCCAAATACATAACAAAGGTCGTTAATTTGCCTATTGTTAATTCATCTAAGTATACATATCTTGCCCCAAAACCAATTGCTAAAAAATATGATATTCCAACAATAAGTAAGATTGTTGGGTCAAAAAGCGCATCGACTTTTGCTACAGCAATGTTTTTGTTAACAGCATCAAGTGATTTATCGCTAAAATCCTTTTTCTCAGCCTCTTCAAGCCCAAAAGATTTCACAACACGGATACCAGAAATATTTTCTTGTACCTTATCATTTAGATTAGAAAAAGCTGCTTGAGCTTTAAAAAAACGTTTATGTATAAGGTTTCCATAATAGCTGGTTGCGAAAGCCATAAATGGCATAGGTAATAAACAGATTAGCGTTAACTTCCAACTGATAGTTGTAGTCATAACAATAATCACCATTCCACCTAAAGTGATAGAATCAATTAATGTAAGAACACCATCCCCTGCAGTCATTTCAACCGCCTGCACATCATTTGTTGCATGAGCCATTAGGTCCCCTGTTTTTTGTTTATTATAGAAACTCGGGGTTTGTTCAGTAAAATGTTTATAAAGTTTATTTCTTAAATTTTTGGATAGTCTAGAAGCAGCGCCATAAATTAGGATGCGCCATATATATCTAAAAACATATAATAAAACTCCACTGAGTAATATTAACGTAATCCATTGAAATAAGATTGTTTTAGTTAAGGTACCATCTACAATATGATCAACAACAATTCCAACAGCATATGGTGGGAAAAGAATAATAAATGCTAGAATTATTAAAATTAATATTCCAACAATATAACTTTTCTTCTCTAATTTAAAAAACCATAGTAGATCTTTAAAGATACTCATATTTTCGCTCCTTAAATAGGGGAAATAAAAAAACATGGGAATACCCATGACAAGACTAATTTTGACTAAATTATATCATTCAATTTTTAATAATGTAAAGATGTTTTACCTATATAAAATTGGAGTGGTATAATAATTGTTAACTAGAAAAAAAGGGGGATTTTCTGTGAATATTCGGGGATTAGAAGCATTAGAATTCCCTAAAATAATAGATATTTTAGAAAACAAATCATCAACAATAATGGGGAAAGAGCTTGTGCGTGATTTATTTCCTACTAACAACTTAACTGAAGCTAGTAAAATGCAGGAAGAAACACGTGAAGGATCAGAAGTAATAAGATTAAAAGGTGGATTACCAATTGGAGGGGTAAAAGATATTAGACCAGCAATAAAAAGATTAAAGATTGCTGGTGATTTAACTGTAGAACAATTGGTAGCTATTGCAAACACTATCTATGCTGGAAGAAAATTAAAAAAATTTATTATAAATTTTGAAAAAAAAGAGTTAGTACCTATTTTGGCGGAGCATGCTAGTCAGATTGAAGATTTAACAGAAATTGAAGAAAAAATAAATTCCTGTATTGATGAACATGGGGAAATTAAAGATTCTGCAAGTTCTGAATTGCGAAATATAAGACAGCAGATTAGTAATTTTGAAAGTAGAATAAAATCAAAGTTAGAAAGTTTAATTAAAAATCCAAACAATATAAAAATGTTACAAGATCCGATAGTAACAATTAGAAATGGAAGATATGTTATTCCAGTAAAACAAGAGTATAGGACAGTCTTTGGTGGGATAATGCATGACCAATCTGCCTCTGGCGCAACTCTTTTTATTGAACCAGAGATGGTTGTTCAAGTAAATAATCAATTAAAAGAATATTTAATTAAAGAAGAAAAAGAGATTGAAAAAATTTTAAGAATGTTAAGCAATATAGTTATGGAGATAATTGATCCATTAACAACTAACATTGAAAAATTAAGTATTATTGATTTCATTCAAGCGAAAGCGGAACTTGCTGTTGAAATGAAAGCAATAAAGCCAATATTAAATGATATTGGATATATTTATTTAAAGAAAGCAAGACATCCACTTATACCGTTTAAACAGGTTGTTCCAATAAATATTGAGTTGGGTAAAGATTTTCACTCTATAGTAATTACAGGTCCAAACACTGGTGGAAAAACTGTGTCATTGAAAACGGTTGGGTTACTATCATTAATGGCAATGTCTGGATTACACATACCCGCAGAAGAAGAGAGTGAGGTTGGTGTTTTTTCATCAGTTTTTGTTGATATTGGTGATGAACAAAGTATAGAACAGAATCTAAGTACTTTTTCCGGGCATTTAACGAATATTATTAAAATTTTAAAAGGAATTGATAAAGATAGTTTAGTTTTATTAGATGAGTTAGGTGCTGGGACAGATCCGACAGAAGGAGCAGCTTTAGCTATAGCAATTCTTGAGAATATTAGATTAACAGAGGCAAAGGTTATTGCAACGACACATTATAGTGAATTAAAGGCTTATGCATATAATCATACAGATGTAATTAATGCTAGCGTTGAATTTAATGTAGAGACCTTAAAGCCAACTTTTAGATTACTAATTGGTGTACCCGGGAGGAGTAACGCTTTTTCCATAGCTAAAAGATTGGGATTGTCAGATGATATTATCGATTTGGCAAAGAAACAGATAAATGAAGATGATTTGCAAGTTGAATCAATGATTGCATTGTTAGAAAGAAATCGATCTACTGCTGAAAACGAGCGTATAGAAGCAGAAGAAATCAGAAGAAATATTCAAAAAGTAAATGAGGAATTAGAAAAAAAGATGTTTTCATTAGAAGCAGATCGTGAACGCATATTAGACGAAGCGAAACAAAATGCCGAAATAATGATTAATAAAGCAAAAAAAGAAGCAGAAGAGATAATAAATGAGCTCCGAAAACTTGCTAAAGAAGAACAGACTGGCATAAAGGAACATCGTTTAATTGAGTTAAAAAAACAATTAGAAGATAGTGTGCCGAAGGTAGACAAATCAAAAAAAAGAGTTATTAATAGTAATAAGAAAATTGAGATAGGTGATGAAGTAAAGGTCCTTAATTATGGGCAAAAAGGTGTCGTAATAGACAAAATTAATGAGAATGAATTTCTAATTCAAATCGGTATTATAAAAATGAAAGCAGAAGTGTCTGAAATAGAAGTCGTGGAAAAAAAGAAAAAAGAAAAACAGGTTAATATTACGGGAATCAGCAGGAATATTGATGTTAAGCCTGAATTAGATGTTCGTGGCAAGAATGTTGAAGAAGCGATGATAGAAATTGACCGTTATTTAGACGAAGTTTTTTTACAAGGATATGGACAAGTATCAATTATTCATGGTAAGGGTACTGGTGCATTAAGATCTGGTCTTCAAGATTTTTTACGCAAGCACTCTCATGTAAAAAAAACAAGAGCAGGTCAATTTGGTGAAGGTGGAATTGGCGTAACAATAGTTGAATTAAAATAATGAAACCTATTTTAGGTTTATACGTTAATACATATATTTGATTAAAAGACTTACTATCGATTTTTTAGGGGTGATAAGATGTCTATATGGGATAATGTATATGTTTTGAGTGCTGCTTATTTTATACTTGCTTTTATCTCAATAGTAATTTTCTTAGCGATTTTTGAAGTAGTAACAAAATATAATGATTGGGAAGAAATAAAAAGTGGCAACGTATCTGTCGCTCTAGCAACAGGTGGGAAGATTCTAGCTATTGGCATTATATTAGCATTTTCAATTAGCAGTAATGATTCACTATGGGAGATTTTCATATGGGGTTCTTATGGATTTTTGTTACAACTTATTTCCTATTATATTTTTGAGTTCTTTACACCTATGTTTAAAGTAGATGATGAGATTGCTAAAGATAATCGTGCTGTTGGATTACTTTCTTTTTTGATTTCAATAACAGTAGCAATTATTATTGGAGCAAGCATTACATAGTAGTGGGCGTTTTGTTTACTAGATTGGGTGAACTATCATTATTTAATAAATATAATTTTTACTCTAAAATGTTAACCTTTATTGGTTAGCATTTTTTTACGATAAGAAGGAATAATATAGAGGAAGCTATATTTGGAGTGATTTTTTTGGAGCATAGATTTAATGATAAAGCGTTTTATAAAGCAACTTTTCGACATCCCAGATCATTAGATAAAAATATAAAAATCTTATTATTAATTAGTACATTATTTACGATAGCTATAACTTTATCAAATACATTTATAAATGTTTATTTGTGGAAAATAACAAAGGATTATATAACATTAGGATGGTTCAATCTTTATCAATATCTAACGATTATGATTACTTTTGTAATTGCTGGCAGACTGATTAAGAAAATGGATAGAGTTATACTATTAAGAATAGGGATTGGGTTATTAGCATTATTTTATTTTTTGGCCTTAATACTTGGAATAAAAGTAGCAAATAATAGTACATTATTAGGAATACTACTTGGTATTGGACAAGGATTTTATTGGTATAGTTATAATCAATTGTATTTTGAAATAACAGAGCCAGAGAATAGAGATGTTTATAATGGGTGGAATGGTCTACTAACTTCCTTTGCAGGTATAGTAGCTCCCTTTGTTTCAGGTTGGATTATATTAAGACAATCTGGTTATACAGGTTACAAAATAATTTTTTTTATTTCATTAATTGTCTTTTTATTAACAATAGCCGTTAGCCTTTCTTTATACAAACGGAAGTCACAAGGTAATTATCAGTTAGCTAAAGTCATAAAAGAATCAATTACTAATAAAGATTGGAGAAATATTATTTATGCAGTAGCTGCACAAGGTGGAAGAGAAGGACTTATTCTTTTCTTAATAGGTTTATTGGTATATATATATTCAAATAATGAATTTATTGTAGGTACATATTCAACATTAACTTCTTTTGTCGCCTTAATTACTTATTATTTAGTTGGAAAACTAATAAAAAGAAAATGGCGAAATATATCAATGATGATTGGATCACTTATGATGGCGTTAGTTATTGTACCTTTAGTAATAAACATTAGTTATACATCTTTATTAATTTATGGTATTGGAACTAGTATTTTTGCCCCTTTTTATTTTATTCCATTGACCTCTATAATTTTTGACAAAATTGGTGAATCGAATAATTCAGCAAAACTAAGTGGAGAATATATAATAATTAGAGAAATTGGTGCTAATGTAGGTAGGATAATTATTATATTAATATTTATATTATTCTTAAAAACTGTTGGAAAAGATTCACTAAATATTCTTTTATTATTTTCAGGAAGTTTATCAATTCTTACATGGTATTTTATGAAGTCAGTAAAAATTAATAAAAAGGCTTAGTTAAAATTAAAAACATATTTTCATCTAAGAGAGGTATCTAAATGTCCTTACGTCAGACTGAAGGTAAAAAAATAAGCAAAAACATAGAAGAAAACGTAAAGATAATGAATGAAATTCTTGGGATAGATAAAAGTTTTGATATTATCTATCGTAAGTTAAATTATGGCGATAAAGAATTTGCGCTATATTTTGTAGATGGCTTTGTTAAAGACGACATAATGAATTATATAATGAATTATTTGGGCCGATTAGAGAGAAAAGATATAGTTCCTAATACATTAAAAAAGTTACTAGAGAGGCACATAGGTTATTTAGAGGTTGATACTTCAACTGAATTCAAGCATATTGTGACACAAGTTTTGTCTGGTCCCTTAGCATTATTTATTGATGGCGAGAAAGAAGCAATATTAATAGATGCCAGATCATATCCAATACGTGGTCCTGAAGAACCAGACTTAGAGAGAGTTGTGAGAGGTTCAAGAGATGGGTTTGTTGAGACATTAATTTTTAATACGGCTTTGACAAGAAGAAGGCTAAGGGATCCATCACTAAGAATGGAATATTTGCAAGTAGGTGAGAGATCAAAGACGGATATAGCTATTGCTTATCTAGAAGATATAGCAAATCCTGATTTAATAGACTTGATTAAAAAAAGATTTGAAAAAATAGATGTTGATGGACTACCAATGGCTGAAAAAACTTTAGAGGAATATTTATTTAGAAATCATTGGAATCCATACCCTATGGTTAGATATACAGAAAGACCAGATGTTGCAAGTGTTCATCTTTTAGAAGGACATGTTTTGATATATGTCGATACATCTCCAAGTGTGATGATTACCCCCACTACATTATTTCATCATGTTCAACATGCAGAAGAATATCGTCAAAAACCGATAATTGGAGCATATCTTAGATGGATTAGATTTATTGCTATTGTTACTTCAATAATATTGTTACCTTTATGGTTTTTAGTAGCAAGTGATCCGTCTTTACTGCCTGAATCTTTAGCTTTTATTGGACCTAATGAAGAGGCCGAAATATCCCTGTTTTGGCAATTCATTTTCGCTGAAGTAGGGTTAGATGTTCTAAGAATGGCCGCGATTCACACACCTTCTTCTCTAGCCACAGCTTTAGGGTTAATAGCTGCAATTATTATTGGACAGATGGCGATTGATGTAGGACTCTTTACTAAAGAAGTTATATTATACATAGCAATTGTAACTATTGGAACTTATGCTACACCAAGTTATGAGTTTGGGTTGGCAAATAGAATAGTTAGACTCTTTTTATTAACCATGATCTTTCTGCTTGGTAAATGGGGATTAATTATCGGCTTATTTTTATGGTTTTTATTACTTAGTTTTTCTAAATCATTTGACACACCATATCTGTGGCCATTAATTCCATTCAATGGAAAAGCTTTATTAGATGTGTTAATAAGGTCTCCTGTACCATATAAAAATAAGAGACCTACAATTTTATCACCAGATGATCCAGATAAAGGGGCTGGTAAATAAAATAATTAATGGTTATACTTGGATGTTGGATATTATTACTAATAAGTGGTATACTTTTTTTGTCGGTAATAAGTTTATATATTAAGGAGGAGTATTTATGTCAATTGTACATGTTAATGATCAATCATTTTCTACTGACGTAGAAAGTACTGGTACAGTTTTAGTGGATTTTTGGGCACCATGGTGTGGACCTTGTAAGATGATTGCCCCTGTTTTAGAAGAGATTGATAATGAAATAGGAAATAAGTTGACTATTGCAAAATTAAATGTTGACGATAATCAAAATTCTGCGAGAAAATATGGAATAATGGGTATTCCTACTCTCTTGTTGTTTAAAGATGGTCGTCCAGTTGAAAAGATAGTTGGTTACCAACCTAAAGATGAGTTAATGGCTACAATTAACAAACATATATAATCTATTAAAAAACCCTCAATGATGAGGGTTTTTTAATAAGGGATGGGGTCAGGCTTGAATTATTCACTTATTCTAATAAGTGAATAATTCAAGCCTGACCCCTATTCCACATAAGTTCGGCTTTATGGTAAAATTGGTTATAGATATTATTATGACAAAATATGAGGGGTTTTTATGAGTCTTATTAAGCAGAAATTATCTGTTCTCCCTGATGAACCTGGATGTTATTTAATGAAAGATGAATCTGGAGCGGTTATATATGTAGGTAAAGCTAAATCATTAAAAAAACGTGTTCGCTCATATTTTTCTGGTAGTCGTGATACGAAAACACAAAAGCTAGTCAATAAGATAGTCGATTTTGAGTATATAATTACTGATTCAACAATTGAGGCACTAATTCTAGAAAATAATCTTATAAAAAAATATCGACCTATTTATAACATAATGTTGAAAGATGATAAAACATATCCATATATAAAATTAATTCAAGGAAATTACCCAAGACTAGAAATAGTTAGAAAGGTTAAGAAAGATAAAGCTAAGTATTTCGGACCATATCCTAATGCAGGGTCTGCTCAAAAGGTCAAACGCCTATTAGATAGGATTTATCCATTAATAAAATGTAAAAATATGAAGGATCGTGTATGTTTATATTTTCATATTGATCAATGTCTGGGACCATGCGAGTATTCTATAGAGCCTGAAATATATGATAAAATGATTAAGGATATAACACAATTTCTTCAAGGAGATTATCAAAATATTAAAGAAGAACTTACAAGGAAAATGCAACAAGCAGCAGAAAATTTAGAATTTGAAAAAGCTAAAGAAATAAAAAATCAAATTATTGATATTGAAGCAATAATGACAAAACAAATTATTGATCTTAATGATCGGATTGACCGTGATGTATTTGGCTATTATACGGAAAAAGGTTGGATGTGTATTCAAATTTTCTTTATAAGGCAAGGGAAATTACTTGAAAGGGAAGTATCAATATTTCCATATTATGCTGATGAACAAGAAGATTTTATGTCATTTGTTACTCAATATTATTTTGAAAATCCAATTTTAGCTAAAGAAATATTCCTTCCAGAAAATGTTGACAAGGAAACATTAGAAGAATGGCTTAGAGTAAAGGTATATCAACCATTACGAGGACAAAAAAGAAAATTAGTTCTAATGGCAAATAATAATGCAAAAATAGCTCTAAAAGAAAAGTTCATGCTAGAAGAGAAAAAAGATGAAGTTACGAAGCAAGCTATTGAAAAATTAGGTGATAGTTTAAATATTAGGACTCCTCATAGAATAGAAGCTTTTGATAATTCGAACATTCAGGGATCTGACCCTGTATCTGCGATGGTTGTTTTTATTGATGGGCGTCCAGATAGATCTAATTATAGAAAATATAAAGTAAGATTTGTAGAAGGTCCAAATGATTATGATACTATGAGAGAAGTAATTAGAAGAAGATATAGTAGAATATTAAAGGAAGGACTTAATTTACCCGATTTAATCATTGTAGATGGTGGGTTAGGTCAAATAAATGCTGCAATTGATGTATTAAAAAACGAATTAGATATATATGTACCAGTTGCAGGTTTAAAGAAGGATGAAAAACATAAGACTTCGCAATTAATAATGGGTAATCCATTAGAATTGATTGAAATGGATAAAGATAGCCAGGAATTTTATTTGTTGCAACGCATTCAAGATGAAGTTCATCGCTTTGCTCTCTCTTTTCATCGGCAGACACGAAGCAAAAATTTACTATATTCTCAATTGGATGAAATAAAGGGTATTGGTCCACAAAGAAAAAAGGAATTACTAAAACATTTTGGTTCTATAAATAATATAAAAAATGCTAATATTGAAGATTTTAGAAAGATAGGAATAGGAGATAAGTTAGCAGAGAATATTATTAAATCACTTAAAGAAAAATAATCAACATCTCTGAATAAAGGAGGATTTACGTAAAGTGGGAACTTCTTATTATTTTAATCGGAAATTGCATTCTTTATTGGGTTTTATTCCTATTGGGGCTTTTTTATTTGTACATTTCACGGCAAATTATATGGCTCTGCGCGGTCCGGAATCTTTTGATAACGCAGCTAAATTTTTAGAGAACTTACCATACTTAGTAGTTTTGGAATGGGGATTAATATTTTTACCATTACTTTATCATGGTGTTTATGGCTTAATAATAGCCTTTCAATCAAAAAATAATCTTCGAAACTATAGGTATTTTAATAATTTTAAATTTGTCTTTCATAGAATAACGGGAGTAATTACCTTTATTTTTGTCACTTGGCATATCTGGCAGACTACACTTCAAGTGAAATTAGGTAATGAAGAACTTAGTTATTTTCTAATGAGTGATATATTAACTAATGATTATGCACTGATTTTATATCTTATTGGTGTATTTTCAGCTATTTTTCATTTTTGTAATGGTCTTTGGTCATTTCTTATTAGTTGGGGAATCACCATTGGACCTCGTTCACAAAGAATATCAAATTATATCTTTATGACCTCCTTCATCATAATTTCGATAGTTGCGGTCTTTGTTTTACTTTCTTTTAGAGGAGGTATTATGTAATGAAGAAACATAAATTAATTATTGTCGGCGGTGGATTAGCAGGTCTAATGGCAACATTAAAGGCTGTAGAAGCTGGTATTCATGTAGACTTATTTTCACTCGTATCTGTAAAACGTTCTCATTCGGTTTGTGCACAAGGTGGGATTAATGGTGCAGTAAATACTAAAGGTGAAGGTGATTCTCCTTGGACTCATTTTGACGATACAATATATGGAGGGGACTTTTTGGCGAATCAGCCTCCCGTTAAAGCTATGGCAGAAGCAGCACCGGGGATAATTCATTTATTTGATCGTATGGGAGTAATGTTTAACAGAACATCTGAGGGATTATTAGATTTTAGACGATTTGGTGGTACAAAGCATCATCGCACTGCTTATGCTGGAGCGACAACAGGTCAGCAGCTATTATATGCAGTAGACGAACAGGTTCGTAGGCAAGAGGTAAATGGATTTGTTACAAAATATGAATACTTCGAATTTTTATCATTAGTTCTTGATGATGAGGGAATCGCTAGAGGAATAGTAGTACAGGATTTAAGAAGTATGAAAATTGATACATTTATTGGAGACGCAGTTATATTGGCAACAGGTGGATTAGGAATGATATATGGTAAATCCACAAATTCAATAATAAATACTGGATATGCTGCTAGTTCAGTATATAAGCAAGGTGCTTACTATGCTAATGGCGAGTTTGTTCAAATACATCCAACAACTATACCTGGCGAAGACAAGCTACGGTTGATGTCAGAATCCGCACGTGGTGAAGGTGGCCGTGTTTGGACATATAAAGATGGTAAACCGTGGTATTTCCTAGAGGAGAAGTATCCTGCTTATGGCAATCTGGTACCTCGTGACATTGCAACTAGAGAAATATTTCATGTCTGTGTTGATTTAGGTCTAGGAATAGATGGAGAAAACAAGGTGTATTTAGACTTATCTCATATAGACTCAAAAAAATTAGATTTAAAACTTGGTGGTATCTTAGAAATTTATGAAAAATTTGTTGGTAAAGATCCAAGAAAAATACCTATGGAAATATTCCCTGGTGTACATTATTCTATGGGTGGGTTATGGGTTGATTATAATCAAATGACTAATATTCCAGGCTTATTTGCAGCAGGAGAAGTAGATTATCAATATCATGGTGCTAATAGACTGGGTGCAAATTCATTATTATCTGCAATTTATAGTGGCATGATTGCAGGACCAAGAGCAGCTGAATATATTGCTGGATTGTCTAAATCCTCAGAGGATATATCCGAAGATGTATTTGTGAAACAACAAAAATTAGAAGAAGATAAATATAAAAATATATTAAATATGCAAGGAAAAGAGAACCCTTACTTGCTTCATGAAGAGCTTGGGAAGTTGATGAGTGAAAATGTAACTGTTGTAAGATATAATAACCGATTACTTAAAACTGATGAGAAAATACTAGAATTAATGGAACGCTTTAAAAATATAAACGTTAATGATAATAACAATTGGAGCAATCAGTCTACAATCTTTACACGTCAATTAAAAGGAATGTTAGAATTAGCACGTGTAATTACAATCGGTGCTTATAATCGAAATGAGAGTCGAGGTGCTCATTATAAACCCGATTATCCAGAAAGAAATGATAAGGAATGGCTTAAAACAACAAAAGCAAGACATTCTTCTAAGGGTCCAGTATTTGAATATGAGGAAGTGGATGTTTCTTTAATCAAACCAAGACCTAGAAATTATGCTGTATCTAAGGAGGAAACATTGACGTGAAGGATAAATATATTCACTTAATAATTACTCGCCAAAACGATCCTAACAGTACTTCATATATTGAAGAATTTAAAGTACCGTATCAATCTAATATGAATGTAATCAGTGCACTTATGGAAATTCAAAAAAAATCGGTAAATATTGAAGGAAAGAAAACAAATCAAGTAGTCTGGGAAATGAATTGTTTAGAAGAGGTTTGTGGTGCCTGTTCGATGGTTATTAATGGAAAGGCAAGGCAAGCATGTAGTACACTAATAGATCATTTAGAACAACCAATACATTTAGAACCAATGAGTACGTTTCCAGTAATTCGCGATCTTATGGTAGATAGAAGTCAAATGTTTGAAGCTTTAAAAAAAGTAAAGGCGTGGATTCCTATCGATGGAACATATGAGTTGGGTCCTGGTCCAAGAATGGCTGAAAGAAAAAGGGAATCGGCGTACGAATTATCTAAATGTATGACCTGTGGAGTTTGTCTTGAGGTTTGCCCTAACGTAAATAATAAAACCAATTTTTTTGGTCCAGCACTTATTAGCCAGGTAAGATTATTTAATGCTCATCCTACAGGGGAAATGAATAAAGAAGAGCGTCTCGATGCCTTAAAGGGTAATGATGGATCAGCAGGTTGTGGTAATTCTCAAAATTGTGTGCGTGCATGTCCAAAGGGCATACCTTTAACAACTTCAATAGCAGATATTAACCGTCAATTATCTATATATACGCTCAAAAAATTTTTTACTGATTAAACATATGCTAATAAGCCTAAGGATGAAATTTGACTTAGGCTTATCTCTTTTTACTATATAAGATTTAATACAACTCAATTCTCTTTAAATATTTTAAAATTAATTTATGCCTCAGAACGTTCTTTGAACAATAAGGAAATAGCCCAAATTCCCGCTAATCCTACAAGAGTATATATGATTCTACTTACCCACGAACCTTGTCCACCAAACAAACCCGCAACTAAATCATATTGGAACAATCCTACTAACAACCAGTTTAAAGCACCAATAATAACTAAAACTAATGAGAATCTTGTCATAAAAATCCCTCCTTTCCTCTTGTATCTAAGTATTACCAAGAAGAAAGGAATTATTACTAAATTTTTTGATAATTTTTTTCTAGCATCAATAACATTGTTTTACTAGTTACTATTTAATCTTGGTTTTGAATAATTAAAATTTTTCCTAATAAAAATATTCATATCATTTGGATAATCCGCTTGGAATTTTAATAAATTATCTTTTAAAGGGTGAATAAATTCTATTTCCTTAGCATGAAGTGCTTGACGTTTTAAGTCGGTATCTAAACTTCCACCATATAGATCATCTCCAACCAAAGGATGACCTAACCAGCTTAAATGAACTCTAATCTGATGAGTTCTACCAGTGGCTAATTCTAGTTCAATTAATGAGTATTTATTATTAGTTTCTAATCTTTTAAAGTATGTTAGTGCTGATTTAGCATCAATATTCTTATAATCAATAATTCTTTTCACGCCATGTTCAGGGTCCTTTAAAATAGGAGCATTAATAATTCCGCTATTTTTTTCGAAACTTCCATGAACTATTGCATGATATTTTCTTTTTAATTGTTTATTATTTAATTGAAGTGCTAACTTATGATGAGAATATTGATTTTTTGCTATAACAAATAATCCCGATGTATCTTTATCCAAACGGTGAACTGGTCGAAAGCGATATTTTTCGTTTTTGGTTTGCCAATAAAACATTAATCCATTAGCAATAGTACCCAAGTAATGATTACGTGTAGGGTGAACTACAATATTAGATGGTTTATTAATTACAATAATATCATCATCCTCATAATAAATATCAAGTGGTAATGCTTGAGGTATTATATCCTCTGATGTTTCTTCTGGTATGTATATTTCTAAAGAATCACCTTTTACAACACGCATCGTGACATAGCTTGGAATTCCGTTTAAAAAGATACCACCGATATTTTTAATTTTTGTAAGTGATTTTCTTGAAAAATTTAAATAATCTAATAATATTTCTTTAATCATTAAGTTATCCCAATTTGATAATATTTTTACTTTTAGTAATAGTAATAAAGGTTGTTTCAAGCCTCGTTCCCCCCACGATAATTATACCTAAAAGTATTTATAGCTTTGCATGTAAACTACAAGTACTTTATCCAAACAAAAGAATACACAAAAGTGTGCAACCAATTGCACACTTTTACTTTGTCAACATTCTAAATAATTGTTTCTGTTATTATTAGCTTTTATTTTAATCTAAATTCCATCGTTTGTGGATTATGGTCACTATTTTCAAAGTATAAATTATGTCCATAGACATCAACTATCTCAACGTTAGGTGAAACTAAGAACCCATCAATAATAGTAGTATAAGTTTCACCTTCCACATAGCTGGTGCCATTAGCTCTAACAGTAGGAATACTTTCATCAACGGCCCATTGCCAACCTTCTGGAAGGAAATCAGCAGGTAATTCCTGTACCCAATTGTCGACATCATCTTCATTTTTGACTAGAAAATGATTCCAGTCACCTCCTATAATCACATAATTACCTTTTTCATATTCTTTAGTCATATATTCTTTTACAAAGGCAACTTGTTGTGCTCTAACTGTTCCATTATCAAAGGCTGATAAATGAAGATTATTAATAATTAACTGCTTTCCATTATCTAACTCAATAATATTTTCTGTCATGCACCTATCTAATAAAAATAATCGGTCCGGCCAAACATCCTCTCCTGGGAATTGATACCTAGTACTAGAGTCTAATTGATATTTTGAAAAAGTATCTATTCCTCCTTCAACATGTCCCATTGGATTAGTAACAGGTACTGGAACCCAAGGAACTTTATAGTTGATTGCAAAAGCTGAAGTGTATTCTGGTAATCCTTCTTCTAAAGCTTTTAATTCGTTAACATTATAACTGCGCGATGCTTTAACATCTATCTCTTGAATAAGATAAAAATCTGAACTCTGTTGTTGTAGGAACTTAATAATATTTTCTAAATTGATAATTGTCTGTTCTTCACTGCTAGACCTAGAAGAAGTTCCTCCGTCTTTAAAGAAATCTTGACCTTTATCCAATCCACAGTAACCAATATTAAAAGTGGTAGCAGTATAGGTGTCATTTAGTTTAATTTGTTGCGTTTGGTTATTATTGATATCTATAGGTATTTCGTCATCAGGTTTATAATCCGTTATCATAATATATAAAAGGAAACCAACAAAAATAATTATAAGTAGTAAAACTATTCCTAAAACAATCTTTAATATATTAATTAACATCAACAACCCCTCCTTTTCATTAAGAAAGATTCTATCTTATCTAATAATATTCAACAATAGTTGTGGTTATCCTTTTGTGTAGATAGAATAATCTTTAATATAAGAGAAACTATATAGGTAAGATACATAAAAAAAGGAATGATAAAATGTTCTTTCATGGTATTAATTATGATTATCTATTATCCCAATATCCCCTTTTATCACCAGGTTTAGTAGCTTCTAAATTAAATCAAAAACAAAAAGAGGATAGAGAGCATCTAATAGAGCAATATGGATTTGAACCAGTCCATCTATTAAAATCAAGCACGTTATTTAATATTAGAGACTGCATTAGAACATGCTTTAAATACGGTAATTTAATATTAATGTATGATACTTTAGAGATGCCTTCACTTCAACTTTCTGAAAATGAATATGGTGTTAAAACTATAGATGTTCGTCAGGCAAAACTTATACTTATCAATCAACCAAAATTAGTTTATAAAATAAAAGAAAAAATGAAAGAAAAGTCAATATTTTTAATTACTAATCAATCTTTTAGTAAAGGAATTTTGATAAAATAAATCATAATTTATTTAATTTCTATTTTCATATGTTCTTGCAACTAGTATTTGAAAGCTCATCCATAAATTCATATATTCTTGTGTATTTATATGTGTAATTATTTTTCACCATCATAATATTAGCGGATTATCTGAAAATTAAACTAATACCTATGCACTTTATTGTTCTTTTCTACATAGAATAACTTGAAATCACCCTTGTGAATTGATGAGCCCGAGCAAGGAGGGGTGGAACTTTTGAAGGGTAATGACCAACACGTTAAACCGTTATTAACTAATCGTGAAAGAGAAGTATTTGAATTATTAGTTCAGGATAAGACAACTAAAGAGATAGCACAGCAACTGTTTATAAGTGAAAAAACAGTTCGGAACCATATTAGTAATGTAATGCAAAAGTTAGGTGTAAAGGGTAGGTCTCAAGCAGTTGTTGAATTGGTTCGGCTCGGGGAACTCAAAATTTGAGCCTTAATAAACCCCCATAAGGCCCTGCAAAAATGTAGGGCTTTTTAATATGGAGTATGTGTATACATTTACTATTTAAAAAATATATTAAAACATTTACAATTATTATATAATTATTTACGTATATGTATAATTTGTTTTGAAACACATTAAAATGTTTACATATAATATGTATGATAAAACTTCTTAGGGGGAAACAAAAACTATGGATATAAACCAACCTATTGGTATTTTAGATTCAGGTCTAGGTGGCTTGACAGTTGTAAAAGAAATATTAAAACAATTGCCAGACGAGCAATTAATATACGTTGGAGATACAGCTAGATGTCCATATGGTCCTCGATCTAAAGAAGAGGTTCAAAAATTTACTTTTGAAATAGTAGATTACTTATTAAGTTTTAATGTTAAAAGTATTGTAATTGCCTGTAATACTGCTACTGCATATACATTAGAAAATGTAAAAAACAAGGTAAATGTTCCTGTAGTTGGTGTAATTAGACCTGGCAGTATTGCTGCAATTAAGAGTTCAAAACTAGGACGAATTGGAGTAATAGGGACTCAAGGTACAATTTCTAGTGGAGCTTACGAAAATACTTTAAAACAAATTAATCATAATTTAGAAATTATAGGTGTGGCTTGTCCAACGTTAGTTCCATTAGTTGAAGAAAATGGTAGACATTCCAACGATTATATAATGAAGGTTGTTAATGAAGCATTAGCTCCACTTCATGGTCATAATATTGATTCGTTAATATTAGGGTGCACTCACTATCCAATAATTAGTGAATATATTCAACAGGTTGTTGGTAGTAATGTAGTATTAATAAGTTCGGCTGAGGAAACTGCTAAGGAATTAACTACCATTCTACAAAAAAAGAATTTAACTAATAATAAAAAAACAGGTTTTAATAATCGATTTTTTACTACTGGGGATAAAAGAACTTTTAAACAAATAGGGGAGAAATGGTTAGGAATCGATATAGATGTAGAGCATATTAATCTTGGCAAACATATTTTATAGTTTTTTTGGACAATATAGTTATATTTCCTCTCACTGCTCGTATACATAGAAATAAGGATGCATTGAGGGGGGTAAAAAATGCTAAATGGTAATTTACTTAAATTATTTTTAATATTATGCTTGATTTTAATAGGTTTATCGGGTTGCAATCTATATGGTCCTGAAGAAACTACAACTGAAATTGATCCGCCACCAGTAACATTAGAGCTTGATGAAGAATCTGTTATAGAAGAGATTATTGAGGAAAATTCATTAGAAACTACAGATAAAATAGTGACAGAAGAAGAAGAAAAAACAAAATTAGTTATTTATTTTTTTGATGACAATGATAATGTTGTACCTCTAACATTAGATATTCCAAAAGTAGAAGGGATTGCTCAGCAAGTCTTAGAATATATGACTATTGGTGGTCCAGTTGAAGAGTTATTACCTGTCGGCTTTAGACCAGTTCTTCCAGAAGGAACTACATTTTCAATGAATATAAAATCTGATCGCAAACTTGCAATAATTGATTTTTCTAAGGAATTCTACAATTATGAAGCAACCTCTTCTGATGAAGAAAAGAAAATATTAGATGCTATTACTTGGAGTATGACTGAATTTCCAACAATAGAAAAAGTTGAAATACGAGTAAATGGTTATGAATTAGAAGAAATGCCAACATGGAATACTCCTGTTGTAAGTCCTTTAAGTAGAACTGATGGAATTAATTTGGAATTGTCAAATAACATAAATATATCTGATACTACTGCAGTTACTTTATATTTTTATCGAGTTAATCAGGATACTGAATACTTAGTACCAATCACTCGATTAATACCAGAAACAGATAACATTGCAAGGGCTACTTTAGAACAATTAATAATAGGACCTAAAACAGGGACTAATCTTGTTTCATCAATACTTCCCACAACAAAAATTTTAAGCGTTAAAGTCAGCAACGGAATATTAGTTGCTGACTTTGACGAAGACGTTTTGGGTTTTGACAAACAATTATCAGATAAATTGATTGATATGATTGTATTTTCTTTGACGGAAACAGTTGATATCTCAACAATACAAATAAAAGTAATGGGAGATTTAGAATCATTACCTGGCGCTCTTACTCAACCTATTATAAGATCAAATGAAATAAATGCGTCAATTTTTTAATTTTTTTTTAAATATTGTATAATTGTTTTTTGAGGAGAATGCATTTAATAGCTCCTTTTTTCTTTTTACTTATGAATTATTATTATGATAGACTTTTTATATATTTTATTATATTAATAAAATATAACACTTATTTACAAGAAAAATTGTTATTATTAATATTGTACATACTATAGTTGATTCAATAAATTGGGGGTTAATATTATGAGAAGTAACGGAAGATCTAATAGCGAATTAAGAAAAGTAAATATTATTAGAAACTATATCAAGCATGCCGAGGGCTCAGTACTAATAGAAGTAGGAGATACAAAGGTTATATGCGCTGCTTCGATTGAAGATAGAGTTCCTGTTTTTATGCGTGGTGAAGGGACTGGTTGGATTACGGCTGAGTATTCAATGCTTCCAAGGGCTACACATACAAGAAATCAACGTGAATCCACTAAAGGAAAAGTAAGTGGCCGAACAATGGAGATTTCAAGGTTAATTGGTAGGGCGCTTCGTTCGGTTGTAAATCTTGAATTACTAGGTGAAAAAACTATTTGGATTGATTGTGATGTGATTCAAGCGGATGGTGGAACTAGGACTGCATCAATAACAGGGTCTTTTATTGCAATGGTTGACGCATGTAATAAATTGATTAATGAGAATAAATTAGAGAAGATGCCAATACAATCTTATATTGCAGCTACTAGTGTTGGAATAATAAATGACGAACCTAGATTAGATTTAGACTATGACGAGGACTCTCAAGCAAAAGTAGATATGAATATTGTTATGACTTGTGAAGGGAAATACGTAGAAATTCAGGGAACAGGGGAAGAATCACCCTTTAATGAGGAGGAACTCGCAGTATTGTTACAGTTAGGCAAACAAGGAATTAATCAACTAATTGGTTTTCAAAAAGAAAGCTTAGGAGAAATAGCGGATTTGATTGGACAGGAAGATAATGATGCTTAAAGAAGTAGTTGTTGCCTCAAAAAATCAAGGGAAAATAAAAGAATTTTCTATAATGTTAAGCGAATTAGGAATAAAAGTAAGATCAATGGATGAATTCGAGAATATTCCTAATGTTGTTGAAGACGGAGAAACTTTTGAAGAAAATGCTATTAAAAAAGCGGAAGAAATATGCAATATTATTAATTTACCTGTTATTGCAGATGATTCTGGACTAATGGTTGATGCTCTAAATGGAGAACCAGGTATTTATTCAGCAAGATATGCAGGGAACGAAAAAGATGATAAAAAGAATAATGAAAAATTACTTGCGTCGTTAAAGAATGTTGAAGTAGATAAAAGAACGGCGAGATTTGTATGTGTTATAGCTTTGGCGGTACCTGGTAAAGAAACAATAATTACTAAAGGTATTTGTGAGGGTATAATAGGTTTTAATCTTAAGGGTGATAATGGTTTTGGTTACGATCCATTATTTTATTTACCAAAATATGATAAAACAATGGCTGAAATAAGCATTGATTTAAAGAACTCAATTAGTCATCGATCTAAGGCTCTAAAAGGGTTGGTAGACACTTTGGTTACAACAAAAATTATTTGACTAAAAGGGTTTATCATGTTATACTTTTTCGTGTTGTCATAAGATTGATAACCTTATGTCTCAGTAGCTCAGCTGGATAGAGCAACGGCCTTCTAAGCCGTGTGTCGGGGGTTCGAATCCCTCCTGAGACGCCATATTTATACTTTATTTTACAAAATCATAACAAGTTATAAAAAGAGCACTCTTTTTAATAAAGAGTGCTCTAATGATTTTTATTTGTTATTTGTAATAGTTCAATTAATATATTTTTACTGTTTAATTTTTTTTTCATTAGATTTATCACTTTTAGGAATGTTGGCATTATCCTTATTACTGTTATCGCTGTTATTATTAGGAATATTAACATTATCTTTATCACCGTTATTACTATGAATATTGACATTATTCTTATCACTATTATCGCTGTTATTATTAGGAACGTTGGTATTATTCTTATTACCATTATCACCGTTATTATTAGGAATGTTAGCATTACCATCATTACTGTTATCGTTGTTATTATTAGGAACGTTGATATTACCATTATTACTGTTATCACTGTTATTATTAGGAATGTTGGCATTATCCTTATTACCATTATCACTGTTATTATTGGAATTTTTATTTTCCTTTTCTGTATCCAATATATTTTTAATATCGTCTTTTAATAAATCTTCGTCGCTAATATCTATTCCTTCTAATTTTTTATTCTGTTGTAGGACATATTTACCTAATGAAACACTTTTATTATCAGCTAATTTTTTATCCTCCGCTGTACCATTAACAAATAAAATATCAGCCTCTAATTGTTGTTCTGTTAATTTGTCTTCAATAAAATTCTCGAATTCTGTTTTTGAAAAGCTAGTGTCATTATCACATACACCAATCATTATATAATTTTCTTCATCTGGAGTTAGATAACCCAATTCTTTTGATTTATCAATAATGTAAGTAGTAATTGAATAAATATCCTCATAATCTTTCGGAATATTAAAAATTATTTTTTCAGCATCACTATTCAATGCCTTAACATTGATTACTTTGTCTCCTTTTAACTCTAACTCAATACTAGGATTTATATCTATTGTCACATAAGTGCTTGCTTCTGTAATAGTGGCAAGAGGGATTAGTAGTAGCATTAAACATGCTGCTAAGGCAATCCATACACCTTTTTTCATTAATATATTTCTTCTATAATTATTGTTGGTTGAATGTTCATCAATTATTTTTTGATTAAATCGTATCTCTTGCCCAATAGACCATGATGGTTTTGAAGGAATTGAAAGGAATTCTCCTTCTTTTGTAATTAAAACTGCATTATTCTCTTTTAGTTCTAAAATAATACCTTCCTTCATTTCTCTTCCCTCACTTTCCCCTTCGGTTTCCACATTACTCTCTTAGAAGGGAGTTGTGTCAATCCTCGAAATAAGTCTCGCATAGCACGACTAAATGCTTTAGCATTATAGCGTGACTTGTACTCAGATTCATCTTCTTTGAAATTCATCATGTGTGCTATATTCAGATGGAGATATAAAAACTCCATCTGAATTAGTCTCACTTTATATACTCTTGTAATATGGGTAGATCTAAATACCATATTAGAGTCATAGTAATAATATATATTCTATTTCGTTCAATCTTTTTAAACGAAACCTTTGTTTCCTCAGCGATAGCCTTAACAGGTAATTGTTTTTTTTCTAAAAGGTGTGTTAATAATACTTCAGAAGACGCAATAGTTTTTGCAATAAGTTTCATTTCATCGCGTAATGTTCTTTTAACGGGACTTATATTAGGTAAGTCTTCAAAAGAAATTTTGTAACTTGTTAAGTATTTTTGAAGTTCTTCAATCTCCTCTGTAATAGGGTTTTTATCCTCTACAGTAAAAACTTCATTTACTTCATCTATATCAAGATAATTATGTTTATTTTCTTTTCTCAAATAATCAATTACCCTGCTTTTTATAACTTGCCTTGCTAAGGTTAAAAAGTTTCCTTTATTAGGTTCAAAACGATTAATAGCTTCTTCAAATGCAATAAGTCCGATAGATAACTCTTCGTCTTTTCCCCATTCCACGTATTTTTGGCAAGTATCATAAACAACTTTTCTGATAAAAGGTTGATAGTTTTTTAACAATTCATCCAAAACTTCTTTGTTGGTTTTGGATATAATAACTTTTTCATCTAAGGTCATTAACGGTAACATCCTCTCATCACACTCTAAACTCATTATAACAAAAAATAATTATTTTAGAGATAAGATAAAAGGTAATTTAATTCTTAAATAGTTCCTATTTCATATAAAAATACGTAAAAATTTATTAAAAATAAGGGTTGAAAATGAAATATTTCAAAAAGATAATGACAATAGGCATACCTATTGTCATTATCTTACATTTATTAATTATTCTTTACTGATTTTTTTAATTGTTGCTATTATCATTTGCTTTTGAATTATTATTTTTGTCTGAAGATTTATTATCTTTTATCTTATCTTTATTACTATTACTGTTATCTTCATTGGCGTTAGGATTATCATTACCATTGTTATCTTTATTACCTACTTCATCGCCTTTATCAGCTTTAACTTTATTATTTGCTTGGATTTCACTTTCTTCACCGTTATTATTATTTGCATAATTTAACTCAACTGCGTTTTCATTTTCATCATTATTTTCATTATTGTCATTATAATTTTCATCTTCATCATCGTTTTCTTCTACTGCTGTTGAATTTTTAATTTTTGCAAAATCGGAAGTTTTAATTCCTAATTCTTTTGTAGCTTGCCCTAAACCCATTTTTTCTTCTGTAAATAGAGCAGCAATTTCATCTATATCTTTTTCAGATGCTTCTGATAGTGCAAATATTTGTGATATTTGACCATAACCTACACCTAAATTTCTAATCTCTGCAACTATCTCTTTATCTAAATCACTAACTACATTAGCTACTAATAATGCACTATCTTTAACTTCGTTAATTTGATCATTATTTTTTAATGCTTCACTATCAAAATCTACTGCTGAAGAAATTTTTTCAACAATTTCATCTAAATCAGCTTTAGAATCATCATCAGTTTCATAAGCTAGTTCTTCAGTAACTTCTAAAGCTTTATCTACTTTTTCTCTATAATCATCTACTACATCTTGAAGAAGTTGATTCCATTCTTCTTCGTTTACTTCTTCATTTTGAGCTAAGTCGATTAAGTATTCCGCTTCTGCAAGTCTTTCCTCAGAGATTGTCATTAATAATAAAGTTTTCTTAGCTTCATCAATTGTTAATGTAATTTGAATATTTTCTAATAGTCTGTCTAATACGTATAAAATACTATCAGGGGTTAACCCTGCGGCAACCGTATCATCCTCGGTGCTATCATCAGAAGTACCATCATTAGTAGTTGTTTCTGTGTTCTCTTCAGTAGTTGTTGTATCCTCCTCTGCAAAAACTGTTGGCATCGTACCAAAAATCAATCCAATAACGAGGAGTATCGACAATAATCTTAATACTTTAGTTTTTAACAATTAGAACAGCTCCCTTTTTTAATATTTGATATACTTTACGATTTTAATTATTAAAAAGTGGGAGTATTAAAAAAATATTTAGGCACGTATCCATTTCCAAATTTCACTTGGTGTTGCGTTTTTTCCGTACATTAAAATACCAACTTTAAATATTTTTCCTGCTAATTTCATGAACAACCAGATGCTTACTACTAAAATTGCTAATGAGATAATTATCTCGACCCAAGGCCATTCCTCTAACATGGATAGGCGCATTATTAAAACACCTGGTGCAGTAAAGGGGACATAAGAGCCAATCTGTGCAATAATGCCATTCGGGTTATTAATAACTGGTGATGCAATGATAAATGGTATAAATGGCAGCATCATTACAATACCTTGGAAATTTCCAGCTGTTGAAATATCATCCATTGTTGCACCGATACCAACGAAAATAGCTGCAAATAATAGATAACCTAAAAATGCAATACCTACTAATAGGGCTAATTCTGGTACTAATAAATATTCCAATATCGGAATATCAAATTTCCATATTGATAAGGGCAAGATAAATATAATGAAGATTACTATTTGAGTAATCCCCAATACGAAATATCCGATAATTTTTCCCTGCATTAATTCACTTGGTGTTAGTGATGATAAAATAATTTCGGCGATTTTATCTTTCTTTTCTTGGGATGCACTTTGAAAAATCATCATTCCTGTAAAAACGACTGCAAGAAGTATAATACCGGCAAAAATACCAGGTACAATTCTTTTCATAGGATCAACGACTTCGGTACTTTGTTCATTTGACGAAAGGTATTCTTTTGCTGTTATTTTCTCAAATGCAATTTTACTATTAATAATGGCTAATTCCTCTTCAGTTAAACCTAGTTGTGTTATTTGTAAACTTTTTAGTGGTTCAGCAAGTAGTTGAACTTGCTGAAAAAAAGAGTCATCTATTTTATCACTCGTATAAACTGGGACGATACCTTTGTCCAATATATTATTCTTTATAAATATGTATGCAGTATTTTCGCTGTTTTCTAATTCGACTTTTATATCAGTTTCATCTAAATCTGTAAGTAGTATATGCCAATTTAAGTCATATGTATTGATTGTTTCTTGAAATTCGGGAAAAATATTTAATTCATCTTTTACAAAAACAGTTGTGAAAAGATCATCATTGTTTGAGTTATCAAATAAACTACTTACAAGTGTGAACCCTAATATTAGTAATGGTGTTAAAAATAATCCTATAACAAATGTTTTGTTTTTCAGATTTCTTTTAATTTCCCATTTAGCGACCTTCATTGCGTTATGCATGCGTTTCACCCGCTCCCTGTAATAGGTTTTTGTCTGTGGCTATATCGATAAAGATTTCATGAAGTGAGATTCTATTAATCTTCAATTCTTGGATATTAAGATTTTCTGGCAGGCTTTTTAACCATGTAGTAGGATAGACATCTTTGGTTAAAAAAAGAATTAATGTATCATCATTTTGTTCCATACGCTGCACATTTGGAATCAGGTCTAAATCATTATGATTTATTTTACCATGAATTGTACACTTGAAATTTGCATATTCGGTTTTCACATCAGCCAATGGACCATATATTACTTTTTCTCCATGTTGAATCATGAACAAACGGTCACACATTTCTTCTACTATATTCATTTGGTGTGAGGATAATAAAATCGCTGTCCCTTTATTTGCTAAACTTCTAATCTCATCTTTAAATAATTCCTGACTGACAGGGTCTAATCCAGAAAATGGTTCATCTAAGATAAGCAATTCAGGTTCATGAATGATTGAGGAGATAAATTGTACCTTCTGGACCATCCCTTTAGAAAGTTCTTCAACTGATACATTTTCTTTACCTTTTAAATCGAATTTTTCTAAATAAGAGAGAGCTCGCTTTTTTGCTTTATCAAGGGGATAGTTTTTAAGGTCTGCTAAATAAAGCAAAATATCCATTACTTTTACGTTCTTATATAAGCCGCGTTCTTCTGGTAAGTATCCTATTTTTTCTCTAGGAATACTATTTCCGTTTTTATTATGAAAGATAATTGAGCCTTCATCTGGATAAATAATACCCATAATAGTTCTGATTATAGTTGATTTTCCAGCACCATTTGGACCTAAAATAGCCATAATTTCTCCTTCGCGTACATCAAAGGAAATATTTTTAAGTATTTCTTTGTTCTTAAAAGATTTTTCAATATTAATTACAGACAATATGATATCCACTATGTAATCACCCTTTCAGAGTTTTGTGTATATCTCGCATAAAATATTATAATATTTATATCAATTAAACAATAAGGTCAAAACAATTTATCCAGATATGATAAGACCCCACATCTTAAAGAGGGCACTGAAAAACTAGCTTTTTTCATATTCAATGATAAGATGAAGGTTTTATAAACGAATCAATGGCTCTCTTTTTTTATTTTGGGATTTGGATTTTCAAATTCCTTAAAAAAATAATAACATATAAAAATTAGATTAATATATATGTAATAAAACGAATAAAAAGGGTTGAAGCCTAATTAATTTTACTAACTTGAAAAGAGAATGTTTTATGTTATAATGTAGTGGTTATAATATTGGATGACATAAATTAATATATACCTTGTTACACAAGGTGTTTTTGAAAGAGTTTAAGGAGGAAATTAAGCATGAAGGCAAGTTGGGGAAAAATTGAAGATGAAAAAAATAAAGGTATTCTACAAGTTGAAGTGGACGAAGAACAAGTTAAGAATGCTTTGGATTTAGCTTTTAATAAAGTAGTCAAGAATGTCAATGTTTCTGGTTTTCGTAAAGGGAAAGTACCACGCAAAATTTTCGAATCACGCTTTGGTGTAGAAGTCTTATATAATGATGCTTTAGATATTATATTACCTGGTGCCTACGATGAAGCAGTAAAAGAAACTGGAATTAGTCCTGTAGATCGACCTGAGATTGATATAGAACAATTTGAAAAAGATAAGCCTCTTATTTTTAAAGCGACTGTTACAGTCAAACCTGAAGTAGAACTTGGTGAATATAAAGGAATAGAGATAACAAAAAAAGATTTTACAGTGTTAGATGAAGACATAAACAAGGAAATAGAGGAATTACAGAAACGTCATGCAGAAATTGTTGTGGTTGGTGAAGGGGTAGTTGAACAGGAAGATACAGCAGTAATAGATTTTGAGGGTTTTCTAGATGGTGTTCCATTTGAGGGTGGCAAGGGCACAATGTATTCATTAGAAATTGGCTCGGGTTCTTTTATCCCTGGTTTTGAAGAACAACTAATTGGTATGAGTAAAGATGAAGAAAAAGAAATAGTTGTTACATTTCCAGAAGAATATAATAATGAAGACTTAGCTGATAAAGAAGTTACTTTCAAAATTTTATTACATGAAATAAAGCGTAAACAAATTCCGGAATTGAATGATGAGTTTGCGAAGGACGTAGATTTTGAAACTTTAGCTGAACTTAAAGAGGATACTAAGAAAAAACTAGAAGAGAAAGTTAAACAAGAAAAAGAAAATTATTATAAAGAAGAAGTGGTAAAAAAAGTTGCCGAAAATGCAACGGTAGACATACCTGAAGTAATGATTGATAATGAAGTAGATAAAATGATTAAGGATTTTGAACAACAATTAATATATCAAGGTATGAACCTAGAGTTATATCTTCAATATTCAGGAATTGAAGAAGATGCTTTAAAAAATCAATTCAGGAAGGATGCTGCAACAAGAGTTAAATCTGATTTAGTAATAGAAGCAATTACTAAAAAAGAAGAGATAGAAGCATCTGAAGAAGAATTTGATTCTGAGATAAAACGTATTTCTGAACAATATAATCGGGATTTAGAAGAAATAAAAAACATATTATGTAGTAGTGACGAAGGAATAGTGAGGGTCAAGGAAGACATTAAATTCCGTAAAACGATTGATTTTTTAGTAAGTCAAATCAAATAAGAAGAAAATTTACTTGATTTTTATATTTTAAATACAGCACGGTATTCCGTGCTTTTTTAAAATATTTGCAAGAAAAACAACTTATGAGATTATAAAAAACAGATTTATATGATAAAATAATATAATAAGATTCTTTACTTATTTATACTACCTTAAAAATTGGGGTGAAATAGAAATGTTTAAATTTAGTGATGAAAAAGGATCTTTAAAATGTTCTTTTTGTGGGAAAACTCAAGAGCAAGTTCGTAAATTAGTCGCTGGTCCAGGTGTTTATATTTGTGATGAGTGTATTGAATTATGTAACGAGATTATTGATGAAGAGATATATGCAGATGAAAATAATAATCTTCAAGATATACCAAAACCACAGGAGATTAGAGATATTTTAGATCAGTATGTTATTGGTCAAGATATTGCAAAAAAGACTTTATCAGTAGCAGTATATAATCACTATAAAAGAATTAATTCTAAAGACAGAGTAGACGATGTTGAATTACAAAAAAGTAATATTTTACTTGTTGGGCCAACTGGTAGTGGTAAAACACTTCTTGCTCAAACAATGGCAAAAATATTAAATGTACCTTTTGCAATTGCAGATGCTACATCGTTGACTGAGGCTGGCTATGTTGGAGAAGATGTTGAAAATATCTTATTAAAATTAATTCAAGCTTCCGATTATGATATAGAACGTGCTGAACGAGGTATAATCTATATTGATGAAATTGACAAAATTGCAAGAAAATCAGAAAACCCTTCGATTACTCGTGATGTATCTGGTGAAGGTGTTCAACAGGCACTATTAAAAATTCTTGAAGGTACTACAGCTAGTGTACCACCTCAAGGAGGACGAAAGCATCCTCATCAGGAATTCATACAAATTGATACCACCAATGTTTTATTTATTGTAGGTGGTGCTTTTGATGGTATTGATAATATTATTAAGAGAAGAATAGGCAAAAAAGTAATTGGGTTTGGTTCTGAAAGTATAACTGAAATTAAAAAAGATGATACACTATCTAAAATTTTACCAGAAGATTTACTGAAATATGGTTTAATACCTGAATTTGTTGGACGAATTCCTGTTTTAGCAACATTAGAACAGTTAGATGAAGAGGCTCTAATTGATATTCTAACTAAGCCGAAAAATGCTTTAGTGAAACAATACAGCAAAATATTTGAATTGGATAACGTTATGTTAGAGTTTGAAGAGGAAGCATTAGTTACAATTGCCAAGGAAGCAATAAAAAGAAATACAGGTGCTCGAGGCTTAAGGTCTATTATTGAAACAGCATTACTTAATGTAATGTATGAATTGCCTTCAAGAACTGATGTTGAAAAATGTGTAATAACAAAGGATACAATAATTAAGAAGGTTGCACCTATACTCTATAACAAGAGCGGAAAAGTACTTGATGTAAACTTAAAAAATGAAGAAAGTGCCTAAAAATAAAAACCGCCAAGAATGGCGGTTTTTGATTTAACAAAATAACAGGCACGGAGCTTACATAGATGTAAGTGAGTACCAGAGATTTAAGAAGTAACGCAGAAATTGGGCATTTTCAACAGCCTGAACCGCCAAGAATGGCGGTTTTTTTTATATATTAATGATTACAAGCCTCCTTATAAGGAAATACTATATTTTGTAGTTAATTAATAACACCATTTTTATTTTTATTTATAAAGGAGGTAGGTATAAATGAGTGTTACAGCGATAATTATCTTTGTTCAATTGATATTTACCGCAATTATTGGGATGTATTTTTGGAATCTTCTTAAGAATCAACATAATAATAAATCATCAGTTGAACTTGAATCAAAAAAAGAGATAGACAAACTAAATAAATTGAGACAAATATCTTTAACAGCACCATTAACAGAAAAGACTAGACCCAATAGATTTGAAGATATAATAGGACAGGATGAAGGGCTTAAGGCCTTAAGAGCTGCTCTATGCAGTCCTAATCCGCAGCATGTAATAATTTATGGTTCTCCAGGTATCGGTAAAACAGCAGCTGCAAGATTAGTACTTAACGAAGCTAAAAAATTAAATTATTCTCCGTTTAATCTTGATTCAAAATTTGTTGAGTTAGATGCAACAACAGCTAGATTTGATGAACGTGGTATTGCAGATCCATTAATAGGATCGGTACATGATCCAATCTATCAAGGTGCAGGTGCAATGGGGCAAGCAGGAATTCCTCAACCAAAACCTGGAGCTGTTACAAAAGCTCATGGAGGTATTCTTTTCATTGATGAAATAGGTGAACTACATCCAATTCAGATTAATAAACTCTTAAAAGTATTAGAAGATCGAAAAGTAATTCTTGAAAGTGCATATTATAATTCAGAAGATAGTAATATTCCAAAGCATATTCATGATATGTTTCAAAATGGATTACCTGCAGATTTTCGTTTAGTTGGTGCTACAACAAGACAACCGGATGAAATACCTCCAGCAATACGTTCAAGATGTTTAGAGGTGTATTTCAAACAATTATCTACTGATAGTATTACAAAAATTATTAAAAACGCATTAGATAAAATAGACTTAAGATATGAACAAGAGGTTATTGATGTTGGAAAAAACTATGCATCTGATGGGCGTGAAGCTGTTAATCTTGTACAGATAGCAGCCGGTATAGCTTTATCTGAACAGAGGACAGAAATATCTGTTAGAGATGTTGAATGGGTAATCAATAATAGCCAATTAACACCTCGATATGAGCGCAAAGTAGCTTTAACACCTGAGATAGGAGTAGTAAATGGTTTAGCTGTTTACGGACCAAACGTGGGAGCTTTATTAGATATAGAGGTTACTGCAAAGAAAGTAGATTTAGGTAAAGGAAAGATCAAAATAACTGGTGTAG
>CAZIGM010000013.1:0-15830 GCA_964538675.1 uncultured Bacillaceae bacterium
CAACAGATTGAAGGAAGTTTTCTTATAAAAAAGGATGTTATAACAAAAATTAGCTCTAGAAATATTTTGATAATAGACGATATATATACTACAGGGGCTACTATTGATGAGTGTGCAAAAGAACTAAAAAAAGCAGGAGTTAATGATATATATAGTTTAACCTTATCTCGTGCGTATGATATTTATTCTTGAGGAGGAAAGAACATGACAGTGGGGAATCTCTCTAATTGTTCTAAGTGTGGGAATCTTTTTATATTTAATGGCACCAATATATGTCAGCAATGCTTACAGAAGGTTGAAGAAGAATATAAACTATGTGCTGATTATTTACGAGAACATAATCTAGTGAATATTTATGCTTTAAGTAGTGAGACTGGGGTATCGGTAAGA
Organism: uncultured Bacillaceae bacterium; assembly: GCA_964538675.1. Classification (GTDB taxonomy): domain Bacteria; phylum Bacillota; class Bacilli; order Tepidibacillales; family Tepidibacillaceae; genus CAZIGM01. The sequence goes on from CAZIGM010000013.1 coordinate 391, forward strand.
CAGATAACTCAATTTGTTCGTGAAGGTCGTATTTCAGTAGCGGAATCTCCTAATTTGGGATATCCTTGTGATTCATGTGGCACTTTAATAAATAAAGGAAGACTATGTGATAAATGTACTAATAATTTTAATCAAAAAGTAAAAAAGGTCACTGAAGGCAGTAAAGAGGAAAGAGTACTCAAACAAAATACCTATTATCAATTTAAAGATCAATTAGATAAATAAAACGAGATAGAATGTTGTGGGCAGAATAGGTGAGATATTAAGAGAATACAGAGATAAATATGTGATTATCACTATATATTGAAACTTACAAAAATTTTAATATATACCGATAAAGATAGTACAGAATATAAAAAAATAGTTCAATGTGTAAAGTTGGGCATTTTATATATTCTGAATGGTATTCTTTATCTTTTTTTATTAAGGGGGCTATTTTATGAAAATTAACAATATAAATTCTATTCAAGGTATTAATAAATATCAAAAAATTAATCAAAATGAACAAGATATTAAGAAAAAGGAAATGAAGAAGGATCAAGTATCAATTTCTAATGAAGCAGAAGCAATGTTAAATCAGACAAAAGATATTTCAAAAAATGATAAAATCACAGAAATTAAATCACAGATTGAGAACGGAACCTATCATGTTGACTCTAAACTTGTAGCTGAAAAAATTCTTGATTTTTATAAAAAGTAATTTTGGGGTGTGAGAAGATGCCTTCTTTAGAAATGCTAGTTAATAATTTGGAGAATATATACGCATTACATTTAGAGATGAAAGAATTAACTGAACAAAAAAAGACTGCTTTAATTAATGGAAAAATTGACGAGTTATCCAAAATAATCCAAGAAGAATCGTTGTGGATAAAGAAAATAAAGGACTTAGAAGAAAATCGTATAGAAATAATTAATAAATTTTTAGAGGCTAAAAAAATAACCTCTTTAGATGTAACGATATTAGATCTATTAAACTCTAATATTATATCTAAAGCTGAGGAAATTCAGTTAAGAGATATTTACGATAAGTTAATAGATTTGCTTGATGAAATAAAAAAAGAAAATGAGATAAATACACAATTGATTAAGCAATCCCTAGATTTTGTTTCTCATTCTTTAAAAACTATAACTCAAGAACCTGCACAATCAATAACGTATTCAAAACCTACAAATAAACAAAAGAATATATCATCTAATACGAGAATTTTTGATAAAAAAGTATAAGGAGATTCTAAAATGGTATCTACTTTTCATGGTATAGAAACTGCAAAAAGAGGAATATTTGCACAGCAGACCGCCATTAACACAACTGGTCATAATGTTAGTAATGCTAATACTGACGGATATTCGAGACAGGTTGTAAATATGGAAGCAGATAGATCTATGGAGGTTCCTGGGATAAATAATAGTACATCACCTGGTCAATTAGGAACAGGTGCTGATGTTGCTAATATAATTCGAGTTAGAGAGACTTATTTAGACGATCAGTATAGGAGTTTAAATAGTAGCTATGGTGATTGGTTTGTTAGGGAGGATACATTGCAAAAGATTGAGGCAATGGTAAATGAACCAAGTTCCCAAAGTTTGAGTTCTGTTCTTAATGATTTCTGGAATAGTTGGAGTGATTTAGCAACTCAACCTGATAGTCTTACCGCTAGAACAGTAGTTGTAGAGAGCGCAATAACATTGACAGAATCTTTTAATGATTTAGCAAGCGATTTAACTGGTTTGCAGGATAATTTAGAAGAAAGCTTAAACATAATTACAAATGATGCCAATACGTTACTCTTACAAATTTCCGGATTAAATCGTGAAATTACTAGACTTGAATCGTTAGGGGACAATGCCAACGATTTAAGGGATAAAAGAGATTTATATGTTGATCAGTTATCAGAGTATATGAATATTGATGTTGTAGAAATGAGTAATGGATATACTATCACAACTGGAAGTACTGAGCTAGTTAATGGATATGATGCTTCTTTATTAGATGTTACTTCGTTACCTAGTGATATACATAGTGGTAAAATTTTCGGATATCAACAATCATTAAAAGAAGTTGCACTGTTTCAAAATCAATTAGATGAATTAGCAAAAAGTATTGCGGTAGGGGAATTCGAATTTACTATACCTCAAGGAACGATAATACCAGAAGGGCATACTTTAACATTACTTGATGATACAGAATTAACGTTTACTGGTGATAGTGCAAGCCGTACAACTGCTACTGATTTAACCGTAAAAATAGAAGGACTTAATGGCTTACATCAACTTGGGTATACATTGGAAGAACCACTTAATTCAGGAGAACCATTTTTTGCAATTAAAGATGGAGGCGGAGATTTTTTAGCAAGCAATATAGAAGTGAATTCTAATATAGCTTCTAATGTAAGAAAAATAGCTACTTCATCAAGTGTATATGTGGGTACTGATGGATTGGAGCATGTTGCGAGAGGTAATAATAACTTAGCCATATGGATTGCGGGAGTTAGAAATTTTGATATATCTTTTAGTGATTCAGTTGTAGATTCTCCTATTGAGGGTAACGGTACCTTAAGTGAATATTATAATGCAATGGTCGGACAACTTGGTGTTAAGGCTCAAGAAGCTGTAAGACAAACAGATAATAACGATGTGCTTCTGGCTCAAGTTAATAACAGTAGGTTATCTGTTAGTGGTGTTTCTATAGATGAAGAGATGGCAAATTTAATAAAATTCCAACAAGCCTACAGTGCATCGGCTAGAATGATTAGTACTTTAGATGAAATGTTTGAGAAACTGATTAATGGTACAGGATTAGTTGGAAGATAATTTAAAAAGTAGGTGAATATTGTGAGAATTACACAAGGCATGCTATCAAATGATTCATTAAAAAATTTAAATAATAATTTGAGAACTATTCAAAACTTAAACGAGCAATTATCTACTGGGAAAAAAATAAATAAACCTTCCGATGATCCGGTAGGTTTAAGTTTTTCTTTGCGTTACAAGGAAGATTTAGCACAAAACGAACAGTATCAAAGAAACACAGATTATGCTAAATCAAAAATTGTTCAAACTGAGAATGCAATCAGTGAAGCTAATGATATATTGCAACGAGCTAGAGAGTTAGCAGTTCAAGGTGCTAACGACACTAATTCTAAAGAATCAAGAAAATCTATAGCATCAGAGATTCATCAATTATATGAACAACTAGTCGATGTAGGTAACAGTCAATATAATGGCGAATATCTCTTTAATGGTCAATTAACTGATCTTAAACCATATGACAGTAGTAATGCATTAACTACGACTCCTAACCAAGGGAAAACCCAACTTGAAGTTGGCAAAGGAATATCAATAGGAGTTAATATTTCGGGTGCTGATTTATTTGGACAAGCAGGCGATTCGACAAATGCATTTGTTGCATTAAAGGAATTAGAAAATGCCTTGCTAAATGATAATACTGAAACTATTAGTAATTCGCTTAGTAATATTGATAATCGATTAAATGTTGTGATTGTGAGATTTGCTGATACTGGTGCAATATCAAATCGTATTGATTTAATAAACAGTAGATTACAAAGTGAAAATATTAATTTGCAATCACTTATCTCACAAACAGAAGACGCGAATATTGCAGAAGTAATAACAAATATGAACGCGGCTGAGAATGTATATGAGGCTTCATTAAAGGTTACTGCCGATATAATTCAACCAAGCTTATTAAATTTTCTAAAATAAAAAGTAATCTGTAGGTGGTTAATATGGTTAATATGCCACAAATAGAAATAAAACAAACCTTTGCTAAGATAGGCATCAATAAGGAGTTATCTAAGTTAGATATAAAGCAACCAAAAGCAGACATAAAAACAGATCAAGAGTTTTCTAAAATAGAGGTAGATATAACTCAGCCCAAAATAGAAATCGATCAATCAGCTGCTTTTAAAGCTTTGGGAAAAGTCCCAACTATAGAATTGACAAAAATCATATCAGATAATTATGTTAACACAGGATTAAAAGCTATCAATAAAATTGCCGAAAAGGGTGAGCATTTTCAGAAAATACATCTGTATAATGATCCAATAGTTGAGCATGCAAAGCATGATTCAGTAGATTTTACAGCATATGACTATGTTGGCAGAGCTTCTTGCGATAATGTAGTTATTGATGTTACACCAGGTGAATTATCGATGAATTGGAGTGGTGGCACAGTTAACATAGATGTTCAAGTTAATAAGCCAGAGCTGAAATATTTTAGAGGTTATGTAGATATTTATGTACAACAGAAAAATAGTATTGAGATAATTCCACCAAAAATTGATATTACTATATAAAAAGGCAATTAACATTTAAGACACGGGAAATCCTGTGTCTTAAATTTCAAAAAAGGGATAAATATGAAAGATATCCCCCATTACAAAAAAGGAGGAATTGTTATAATGAAATCTATTGAATCAACCCAATTAGGCACATTAGAATTTTTAGTAGAGAATGTTATTACTTTTGATTTAGGGATTCCTGGTTTTGAAGATGAAATGCAATTTATTATATGTACTGGTGATAAAGAGAGTCCTTTTGCATATTTACAATCAATTGATAATAAAGACCTTACTTTTATCTTAGCTAATCCTTTTATCTTCTTCTCTGATTATCAATATGAATTAGATAACAATATTGAAGAAGAATTAGAGATTGAAAGTTTAGAAGATGTTGCAACTTGGGGAATTGTATCAATTACTGATGACATTAAAAAGGCAAGTATTAATTTAAAGGCTCCACTAATTATTAATATTAGAACGAAAAAAGGAAGACAATATATTATTCAAGAAATCAATTATTTAACTAGAACACCATTATTTCCTCAATCTTTCAAAGAAGGGGGAAAATAAATAATGTTAATCCTTAGTCGTAAAAAGGATGAATCTATTATCTTAGATAGAAATATAGAAATTATAGTTATTGGTATAGAAGGTGATCAAGTTAAGTTAGGTATAAATGCTCCTAAAAACATTGAAATCCATCGTAAGGAGGTATTTCTAGCAATTCAGGAGGAGAATAAACAAGCAGCTAGTCGAACCTTTGATATTATTGAATTAGAAAAACTTCTAAAAGAGAAATAATAGTTTAGACATATGTTTAAGAAAAATAGAGTATATAACAGATATATAGAGAATAAACCTAAATATTAACTGAAAATGAAGGCGTAAAGAAATTGCAGATAATTCGATAAAATTAATGAAAGAGATTTCATAACGGCCGTATGAGATCTCTTAATCACATGGATGTGATAATAAAAAATTCAGGGAGGAATTAAAATGATTATTAATACTAACGTAACAGCTTTAAACACTTATTCAGCATTAAGCAATGCGAATAGTGCATTATCAAAATCAACAGCGAAATTATCATCAGGTTTTAGAATTAATTCAGCAGCTGATGACGCTGCAGGTTTAGCAATTTCAGAGAAAATGAGATCACAAATCAATGGTTTGGATCAGGCTGAAAGAAATGCTCAAGATGGTATATCTATGATTCAAACAGCAGAAGGTGCATTAAGTGAGACTGAGAGTATTCTCCAACGTACTCGCGAATTAGCAGTTCAAGCAGCGAATGATACTAATACATCAAGTGATCGTGAACAAATTCAACAAGAACTTGATCAATTAATATCAGAACTTGATCGCATTGCTGACACTACTGAATTTAATACTAAAAAATTATTAAATGGTGGTGCTGGACTTGGCGTTACTACAAACGCTGAGACTGTTGCAGGAGTAAGTACTAACTGGATTGAAATTGTGGGAGGAACTGCAGATACTCAAATCAGTTCATTAGCAGGTGCTGATATAGATATTACAGCAGCTACAGCAGCTACTGGTGCTACAACTACTATTACTATGGTTGATGGTTCTACAGGGACATTTGACCTTAATGGTGTTTCTATGAGTTTCTCAGATGCAGGACTTGCAGCTGATAACGCTACTGCATTTGCAGCTTTAATTAATAATAATTCTGATACATTTGGTGCAACTGCTACTGTTTCAGGTGCAGATGTAACAATAACAAATAGTAACGTAGGATCAGCTTCTAATCTTGTTCTTAATGGTGCGACGTTAGAAGCAGCAGCTACTGCAGATGACACATTTGGATCTGATGCAACTATTACTGATGCAACAATTGGTGCTAACTATGTGGCATCTGGTAATAAAATCAGTGTTATATCAGGAGTTTATGAAGGACTAGAGTTACAATTAACAGGTTCTGCAATGTCAACAACAGCTGCAGATAATGATGCAAATTTAACTATTAATTCAAATGGTGTAGTAAATATGCAGATTGGTGCTAATGAAGGACAAAATATGAACATATCTATTTCTGATATGAGAGCTTCAGCTTTAGGAGTTAGTGCAATTGACGTTGCATCAGCAGCATCTGCTCAAGCTGCAATAACTACATTGGATACAGCAATTTCATCTGTATCGACTGAACGTGCTAAGTTAGGTTCTTATCAGAATCGTTTAGAGCATACAATTAATAATTTAAGCACATCATCATATAATCTTACAGCCGCTGAATCTCGTATTCGTGACGTAGATATGGCTAAAGAAATGATGACGTATACTACACAGAGCATTCTTGTTCAATCTTCTACAGCAATGCTTGCACAAGCTAATCAACAGCCACAAAGTGTATTGCAATTGTTAGGCTAATTAATTAATATTTTTTAAAATACCTTGTCCATCAATTTGGACAAGGTATTTTTTTTAAAATAATCTAAACAATAATATTAAAAAAACCGATATATAAATTAATAGAAGTTCTTTTTGAACCCGCTAATTAAAGGAGGGATAAATATGAAGGTAGATAATAATGTATCTTTTCAAAAGATTTCAAATGTACAGAAAGTGGATATACAAACAAAAGAAAAAGAAAATGATAAAAAACAAGATAAAAATCTTAATGCTCTAGAAGTTGAAAAGGAATCCGCTAAATTCACAATGGAGGATTTAACAAAGACTATTAAAGGTATGAATGATTTTCTTAAACCGGCAAATACATCTTTACATTTTCAATTACATCAACAGTTGGATAAATACTATGTTCAGTTAGTTGATAAAGAAACAGAAGAGGTTATAAAAGAGATTCCATCGGAAAAATTGCTAGACTTATATGCTAATATGCTTGAATCAATTGGATTACTAGTCGACCAAAAAATATAGGGGTGATATACTATGAGCGATTTACGAATTGGTGGACTTGCATCTGGCATGGATACTGAACAGATAGTTAAGGATTTAATTAAAGCTAATAGTATTCCATTAAATAAAATGGAACAGGACAAACAATTATTAGAGTGGAAACGTGATGATTATCGGGAAGTAAATTCATTACTAGATGAATTGGATCAGTTTATATTTGATGGTATAGGAAGACAAAGCACATTTACTCAAAAAACTGTCTTAAGTTCTGATACGAGTGCTGTTACTGCAACAAATATTAACTCTGTTAATGATATAAATACTACTATTCGGGTTGACCAAGTGGCTGAAGCTGCCTATATGAATAGTAGTGCTAGTATTCGTGTGGATTCTAGTTTTGATGCAAGTGGAAAATTAACTGATCAACGTGCAAACTTAAATAATGATTTTACATCAAATTCCTTTACAATCCAGGCAATTCAAAGTGACGGAACTCTTGGTGAAGAAGTAAGCTTCACGATTGACCCAGATAATGATAGCTTAAATAGCATCATCAATCGGATTAATAATTCTGAAGCGGGTGTAACAGCATTTTATGATGAATTTACTGGCAAGGTTTCTTTAATAGCTAATAGTACTGGTAATGTAGCTAGTGATGCAGAGATTAAGGTAACAGGTGATTTTCTAACATCTTCTTTAGGTTTTGCTACAGATAATGTAGTTGCTCAAGCTACAGGCAATGGTCATGAAGGACTTAATGCAAAGTTTAACTTTAATGGCTTGGATACGGAAAGAAGCTCTAATATATTTAGAATTAACGGGTATGAATATTCAATAAAGAATGTAACCGATGACGGTGATCAAATTACAGAATCAGGTGAATTAGTTACATTAACTTCTTCTACTAACACAGATGAAATATATAATTCTATCGTTGATTTTGTAGATAAGTATAATGATATCATTGAGCAAGTGAATGGTAAGATTGGTGAAGAACGCTATCGCGATTTTTTACCATTAACAGATGAACAAAAGGATGAGATGACTGAGCGTGAAATTGAACTTTGGGAAGATAAAGCACAAAGTGGTATGTTAAGAAATGATACTCTCCTAAGAGGTGCAATAAGTAACTTACGTTTGGATTTATACTCTCCTGTAACAGGGATAAATGATAGCTATAATCAACTTTCGGAAGTAGGAATTAGAACATCAAGTAATTATTCAGATAAAGGGAAATTAATAATTAATGAGGGTGAATTAAAAGAGGCTATTAATCAAGATCCGATGGCTATATATCAATTGTTTAATCAAGAGGTTAAGGATGTTAGTGGCGATATAATTTATGAGGAAAGTGGCTTAGCTAAGAGAATACGTCAATCAATTGAAAATGTAATAGATAATATTGAAGCTAGAGCAGGAAATAGTATAGTAAATAGTTCACAATATACACTAGGACGGGAAATAAATAATATAAATGATAGATTAGATAAGTTTCAGGATTATCTCGATAATCTTGAGGATCGTTATTGGAAACAATATTCTTATATGGAAAAAATGCTAGCAAATTCTAATAGTCAGTTTGATATGTTAACTTCTTTTTTAAACATAAATAATAATCAATAGTGACCGGTTTCAGCAAAACAAGTAAAAAAGGAATGACAAATTGTAATGAGGTGTTTAAATGTCAATTAATAGTCCATATGAAACGTACAAACAAAATACAGTTATAACAGCATCTCCAGGGGAACTTACTCTAATGCTATATAACGGTTGCTTAAAATTTTTAAATCAAGCGAATCAGGCGTTATTAGATCAAAATATGCAGGAAAAGAACATTAATTTAATTAAAGCTCAAAAAATTATTAATGAATTAATAGTAACTTTAAATATGGATTACGAGATATCACATAATCTGCTTCAAATGTATGATTATATTTATCGCCGTTTAGTAGAGGCTAATATCAAAAACGATACTGAAATAATAACTGAGGTTAAAGAATATGTTATTCAGTTTAGGGATAGTTGGAAGGAAGCTATCCAAAGTAATCGTCAATTACAATATGGAAAAGGCAAATAATAGATGGAAGTAGCTTACGAAATATATGAAATAACTAAAGAGCTTAATCAAATGTTAGAACAATTACCTATTGACGATAACAGAGAAGAATATATTAATAGAATTGATAAACTATTAGAAAAACGGGGAAAAGCGATAGATTGTTTATTGGGAGAGCTGAATAACGAACAAGAAGAAATATTAAGAAAAGCAATTAATCTGCAAAAAGAAATAGATCAGTCATTAAAAAAACTTTTCAATGAAGTTGAAAAAGATTTTGTTAAAATAGGTCAGAAAAAGAAATTCCAAAAAAAATATAATCAACAACCTATTCTAGTAAACGGAATGTTTCTGGATAAGAGAAAATAGATGGGCAATCCTCATCTATTTTTTCTTATTTTAAATTCAGGTGTAGTTAAAACTCCATCTGAAAAATGAATATTTATACTTTAATCAAGTTTTGTAGATATAGTTAATTTAGTAGGCTTTATCAGCATGGAAATATATTGCAAGAATAATTGAAGGGAACAGGTAATCTTGTTAATAATGTTAACAAAAAACTGTGGATAATGTGAATAACTCTGTGAATAACTTCTATTTCAGGCTATATTTTTGTGGAAATAAATGTGGAACAAAAAAAACATTGATTATTAGGAGCTAAGAATGTATAATTTATTTTAAACAAAATGACTATTTATTCAAGATGTATTATAATTATACGAGAGGGGTAATAAAGATGAAGGGATTAAAAATTAGTTTGGCATTGGTTCTTATTATTGTAGCAAGTCTTGGTTTAGTAGCTTGTGGTAGTGAGGAACCAGCAGAAGAAACAAATGCTGAAGCGTCAGCTACAGAAAATCAAGAAGAGGTAGTTTATGTAATAGGCACTGATGCAGCATATCCACCTTTTGAAAAACAAGAAGCAGATAAAATAACAGGTTTCGATATTGATATTATTAGTGCTATTGCTGATGAAATGGGATTTAAGATTGAAGTAAAACATACTGGTTGGGATCCATTATTTAATGGAATTGACACAGGAGCTGTAGATGCAGGGATTTCTGCAATTACAATTACAGAGGATAGAAAATTACTTTACGATTTCTCTAAACCATATTTTGAGGCAACTCAATTAATTATGGTTCCATCAGATTCAGAAGTTGCTACTTTACAAGATTTAGCTGGTAAAAATATTGGTGTTCAAACAGCAACTACAGGTAACTTTGTTGTTCAAGATGCATTTGGTACTACTTACGAAGGAATAAAAGGTTATGATGATACTCCTGCCGCTGTAGATGATTTATTATTAGGTCGTCTTGATGCAGTTGTAGCAGATAATGCTGTATTACAAGAGTATTTAAAAGCTGTAGAAAAAGATGGCTTTAAATTGATTAAAGATGCATCCTTTGAAAAAGAAGAATATGGCATTATGGTTAAAAAAGGAAACGCTGAATTATTAACGATAATAAATGAGGGTTTACAAAAAATAAAAGATAACGGCAAATATGATGAAATTTTCCAAACATATTTTGCAGACTAAGGAATAAAATAATTATTAAAAGTTGATAAATACAAAAATACGCGACAATATTTGTTGCGTATTTTTGTATTAAATTCTATTCTAATAATGAAATGTTTGTTATAATTTGAATATTCAATCAATTGATAATAGATCGTAGAAGAGCTTGGAGAATGGGGAGAGGTTAATGGAAACATTAATTCGGCATGTTAGTGTTGTAATAGAATATAGAGAACTTTTTTTTCGAGGCATGTTCAATACAATTCTATTGACAACTGTTGGGGTTTCGATTGGACTAATAATAGGTTTGTTTTTAGGAATAGGCAAGCTATCAAAAAATAAATTTCTTAATATTCCTGCAGGTATCTATATAACAATTTTTAGAGGGACACCATTATATATTCAAATATTGATTATTCACTTGGTAGTAATTCCTTCTATTTCTAATTTAATGGGCTTAGATACCCCTGGAGCATTAATATCTGGTATTGTCGCATTATCACTTAATTCAGCCGCTTACATAGCTGAAATATTTAGAGGTGGTATTCAATCATTGGATAAAGGTCAAACAGAGGCAGCAAGATCATTAGGAATGACTAGTTATCAAACTATGCGATATATAAGAATACCTCAAGCATTTAAAAGAATGCTACCACCATTAGGAAATGAGTTTATTGCATTATTAAAGGACTCATCTTTATTAGCAGTCATTGCTGTTAATGAACTATCTTATGCATCTACAATGGCTTACAAAGCTACATTTGTTAGGGGTGGTCCACTATTTACAGTCGCAATTTTGTATTTAGTATTAACAGTTATTCTATCAAAATTCGTTAATTATTTGGAGCGGAGGTTTGAAACGGAATGATAAAAATACATAATATCAAAAAAAACTTCGGTGCTCTAGAGGTATTAAAAGATATTTCCTTAACAGTTAAAGAAAAAGAGGTGGTATGTATTATTGGACCGTCAGGTTCAGGGAAAAGCACCCTTTTAAGGTGTATTAATTTATTAGAAGGTGTTCATGAAGGACAAATAATTGTAGACGGTAATGATTTAACTAATCCTAAAACAGATATTAACGAAGTTCGAACCGAAGTAGGAATAGTTTTCCAACATTTTAATTTATTTCCACATATGACTGTCGTGGAGAACATTACATTGGCACCTATTAAAGTAAGAAAGTGGAGTAAAGTTAAGGCTGAAGAAAAGGCAATAGCTCTTTTAGAAAAAGTAGGATTACTTGACAAAGCAAACGTTTATCCAGATTCGTTATCAGGAGGGCAAAAACAGCGTGTTGCTATAGCAAGAGCGTTGGCTATGGAACCTAAAATAATGTTATTTGATGAACCTACTTCATCATTAGACCCCGAAATGGTTGGGGAAGTACTTGAAGTTATGAGAAAATTAGCTGAAGAAGGTATGACGATGGTAGTAGTAACTCATGAGATGGGATTTGCTCGTGAAGTTGGGGATAGAGTAATATTTATGGATGATGGATATATCATTGAAGAGGGAATACCTTCAAAATTATTTACTGAACCAAAGCATCAAAGAACAAAATCATTTTTAAGTAAAGTGTTGTGAAGTTCGACTTTATATTATAGATCTCGAAGTATGATTATGCTGGGTTTGGTTTAGAATATAATAAAAATCTATTTTTCTTTACACTTTTAGATATTCTTATGGAAGGAATTTTTAAATTTTTAGGGAAATTAATATATATACTTGAAAGGAGGAGTTCGCCATGAAATTTAATGTTCGTGGAGAAAACATTGAAATCACTAATGCATTAAGAGAGTACGTTGAAAGGAAAGTAGGTCGCATAGAAAAATATTTCGATACTCCACCTACCTCTGATGTTAAGGTAACTATGAAGGTAGAAAAAGATGTTCATAGTGTTGAGGTAACTATTATTTTTCCAAATCTAGTATTAAGAGGAGAAGAAACAAACGGTGATATGTACGCTGCAATTGATCTTGTAGTAGAAAAAGTAGAAAGACAAATAAAAAAGTATAAAACGAAAGTAAATCGTAAATTCAGACAAGATGGAAGTTTGAAAAATCTTTTTAAAGATGGATCTTCAACTAGTAAAGAAGAAGAAGATGAAATAAAAGTAGTTCGAATAAAACGCTTCAATATAAAACCAATGGACATAGAAGAAGCTATTTTGCAAATGGATATGCTAGGGCATTCTTTCTTTGTTTTTTCTAATTCAGATACTGAAGAGATGAATGTTGTCTATAAGCGAAAAGATGGAAGTTATGGGTTGATTGAACCAGAACTTTTTTAAATATTAGAAGAAGACACGGAGAGGTTAAAATTCTCCGTGTCTTTTCTAATATGTTAATTTAATATAAATGTGTTTTTCTGGAATTAGCGTTTTCTGATTTATTTAACATATACTTCAATTTTTCCACTTAGAGTGTCAAGAGTAATTCTATGTTCACCATTTCCTAAGATTGCTTCTTTTTCACTTCCAACGTAGTCATCATCGTTATTTTCTTCTATCCATTGAATATTACCAGTAACGTTACTAACATCTGATTCAGCAATTAATTTCGCATTAACATCAGAGGGTATTTCAAGGGTGATTTTTCCGTTTAAGGTACTTACCTTCCAATCGTTGCTTACGTTTGAGCTAATTACATCTATATCACCATTAGTCGTTTTTAAATTCAATTCTCCATCAATTTCATCAACCGATATTTTGCCATTAGTAGTTTTTGCTACTATTTTGCCCTTAATGTTATTAGATGTTATTTTACCATTCACCATATCGACATCAAAATCACCAACACTATTATTAATATTTATATCTCCATTAATATTTTCAATATTTCCAGAATTTAAAATGTCATTAATATTTATATCACCATTTACTATATCTATTTCTAAAAATATATCTTCTGGAATAGTAATGTTTAGATTTGCTCTTGGATTATTTTCACCAAACCAAAGATAATTATTATGGGTATCTTCAATTCGAATAATTGCTTGATTGCCAATAATTTTTACACTATACACATCTTCTAAAGATTCCTGTGCTTCTTTTTTATTTTCAGTAAACATAGTTATTGTACCTGTTACATCTAATGCGTCGGTTTTTTCTCCAATAATTTCAAAATCTCCATTGGGTGCTTCAATAGAAATTTCAGTAACATTATCAGGTATATTTAAGGAAGTATTCACGTCTACTGTATAAGATTCACCATCTATTGCCTTCTCTATTGAGGGAATTATCCCGACCTCGTCAATTGCATAGATTAAGAAAGTAAAAGAAAAAGCTAGAAATATAATAAATACACTAAAAAAACTAAATTTAAGTCTTTCATTCTTTTTAATCAAAGAAAAAAATAATACTTCTAAACCCAGCAAAATTAATATTATTGGCCATCCATAATATAATACATTTTTAATATTAATATCAGTAATCGTGTTTAATAATAACAAAATTCCCAAGAGAATAAGAAGTAATCCCATAGAAATAGTTCCAACTCGCCATTGCCGCAAATTACTCAACCTCCTTATTGCTATGCCTATTTATTTTCTTTCCAAAAAGCATATAAATTCCAATTAAAATAAGCATTAAGGAAAAGATTATAGTTCTAAACGTATCAGTAAATTGCCATCCATAAGTTTCAAATATTAATTTCTCTACAAATAAATAAACTCCAAGAATTATTAATATCCATCCAAACCAGTGTTTAGATTTAGTAAATCTATCCCATGAGATTAAAGGTATGTCAACTATTTCATTGCTCTCTTTAATTTTATTGTATTGTTGCAAAGCATCAAACAAACAATATAACCAAATTACTGGTAGTAAGAATTGAAACATTCCAGAAATAAGTATATTTGAAATAAAAATTGTACCAAAGAATAAAATTAAAAATTGTAATCCTCTGTTCATTAACCCTAAATAAAGGTGTCCTGCACCTGGTATAAAGGACAAGAAAAAAGTTAAACCTTTTGATTTTTTCATTTAAATTACCTCGCCTCTCTAAATTAAATTATTGAAAAAATTGAAAAAATTGAAAATATAATTTGTCAAACCATGTAATACCGTTAATTGAATTAATTAATAACGCATTTTCACTTTCTGTAATAATTGAAGAAAATTTATTAGCAATATTAGGAACTTGTTGAATGGCGTCAAAGTATATGAAAAGATATGTGGCTACATATGCAATAGCAAAATTACAAATAGATTCAAACTTATTATTATGATAAAGAGAAAAAACATACTTTTTTGAAGGTAAATTATTCATTACACTATTAGAAAAATTATCAGATAGCAAGAAATATCTGGGTTTTTCCCAAGCATCTTTTAATATATCTAACTCTGCTATTTCAATTAGACAATTATCACAATTAGATATATGTTCATTTATTTGTAAGCTTTCATCTTCTGATAATTCATTAAGAATATAAGAGATTAGTTTTTCTTTAGGAACTTTGCACGTCATTTAATTCCCTCCTTTTTGCTAATTTCTTTCATCATTATTTTTCCCCTGTAAAGCCTTGATTCAACAGTTTTTTTTGCAACATTTAATTTTATTGCGATTTCTTTATAGGATAAATTCTCGAAATAATATAATGTAATAACAGATTTATAGGCTTCAGGGAGTTTAGCAATAATTCTTTGAATATTTCTTTCATCATCTTTTTTTCAACACCAATG
>CAZIGM010000013.1:15840-39540 GCA_964538675.1 uncultured Bacillaceae bacterium
TTTAATAATTATTTTTTTGATAATTTTTTTCTTCTTTTTTTTTTTATTTTTAAATTTCCAAAAAAAGCATACCGTTTATTTTTTTTGCATAAATTGCTCATTAAATTCATTTGTTGTAGGTAAACTTTTGTTTTTCTTTTTCCAATCTAATCCTTTGTTTATGGTTATTCTATATAACCATGTTGAGAAGTTAGAATCAAAGTTAAATGTGGATAGGGATTTGTATGCTTGCAAAAAAATCTCTTGAGCAATATCTTCAGCGTCAAATTGATTATTTGTAAATCTTAAAGAGATAGAAAAAACCTTGTGTTGATAACGATTTATAAGTTCACGATACATCTGATTATTACCAGACAAAATATATTTTATTAATTGTTCATCTGTATACATAATCCCCTCCTTTCCGTCTTCTCAATATATTAGACGAGAGAAATAAAAAAAACACTGCAAATTATTTTAAATAATTTTAACTGCTTTTTGTATTTGTGATTTTAGTGGTAGAAATAGTATAATGTATATCAATATAGTAATATACTAATTAATCTATATCATATGAGAATTGTGTTAAAATAAAGTATACTTCTTAGAAGAATGCATGTGATTTGAGAGGAGAGTTATCTATGATTGGCGTAATAAAAAAAGTAATAGGTGATACTAATGATAGAGAATTAAAAAAATTAAGTAAATATGTTGACCAAATAAATAAATATGAAGATAAAATAAAGATATTATCTGATAGTGAATTAAAGGGTAAAACTGATGAGTTTAAAGAAAAATATAAGAATGGTAAAAGCTTAGATGATATACTCCCTGAAGCTTTTGCTGTAGTTAGAGAAGCATCAATGAGAGTTCTTGGCATGAGACATTTTGATGTTCAGTTAATAGGTGGAGTTGTACTTCATGAAGGTAGAATTTCTGAGATGAAGACAGGTGAGGGTAAAACCCTTGTAGCTACCCTTCCAGCCTATTTAAATGCTTTAACTGGGAAGGGAGTTCATATTGTAACTGTTAATGAATACCTAGCATCTCGTGATAGAGATCAGATGGGTCAAATTTTTGAGTTTTTAGGTTTAACAGTTGGTCTTAATGTAAATGGTCTTTCAGCAAATGAAAAACAAGAGGCGTATAAGGCTGACATTACTTATGGTACAAACAATGAATTTGGTTTTGATTACTTAAGGGATAATATGGTACTATACTCTGAACAAATTGTACAGCCTCCTTTAAATTATGCAATTATAGATGAGGTAGATAGTATATTAATTGATGAAGCAAGAACACCGTTAATTATTACTGGAAAAGCAGCAAAACCGACTAATCTTTATATTTCGGCATCTCAATTAGTTAAAAAATTAAAAGAAGAAACAGATTATATTTTTGATGAAAAAGAGAGTTCTGTAACTTTGACAGAATTAGGTGTTGAAAAGGCTGAAAAGGCTTTTGGAATTGAAAATATATTTGATACTACTCATATAATTATTAACCATCACATAAATCAAGCATTAAAAGCTTATGTTATGATGAAACGTGATCGAGATTATGTAGTTCAAGATGGTGAAATAATTATTGTAGATAATTTTACAGGTAGATTAATGCATGGTCGTAGATATAGTGATGGATTACATCAAAGTATTGAAGCAAAAGAAGGATTGAATGTACAAAATGAAAGTATGACATTAGCTACGATCACTCTACAAAACTTTTTTAGAATGTATCAAAAGCTTGCTGGTATGACGGGAACTGCAAAGACTGAAGAAGAAGAATTTAGGAAGATATATAACTTGGACGTAGTTGTAATTCCTACAAACATGCCAATGATTCGAGAAGATTTGCCTGATGTTGTTTATAAGAGTGAAGCAATTAAGTATAATTCGGTTATTAATGAGATTGAAAAAAGATATATGGAAAAACAGCCAGTATTAGTTGGTACCGTTTCTATAGAGAAATCAGAACTTTTGTCAGAATTACTAAAAAGAAAAAATATACCACACAATGTCTTAAATGCTAAATATCACGCTCAAGAAGCTGAAATCGTTGCAAAAGCAGGTCAATCAGGAATGGTAACAATTGCGACTAATATGGCTGGTCGTGGAACTGATATAGTATTAGGAAAAGATATTGCAAAAGTTGGTGGCCTTCACATTATTGCAACTGAACGTCATGAAAGTAGGCGTATAGATAATCAATTACGTGGTCGTTCTGGTCGTCAAGGTGACCCTGGTTCTACACAATTTTTTCTATCATTACAAGATGATTTAATGAGAAAATTTGGTGGAGATCATGTTTTATCAATGATGGATAGGTTGGGTATGGAAGAAAGTCAGCCAATAGAAAGTAAAATGGTTTCTCGAGCTATCGAGCAAGCACAAAAAAGAGTAGAAGGAAACAATTTTGATATTAGACGTATAGTATTACAATATGATGATGTTATGAACAAACATCGTGGAGTTATCTATAGTCAAAGGCACGAAGTTTTAGATAGTGAAAACTTACGTGATGACATAGTTAATATGATAATGAATTTTATAGAAAGTATTGTATATCTACATTGTCCTGAAGAATTGATTCCAGAAGAGTGGGATCTTAAAGCTATAATTGAACATGCAAATAGAACCTTTTTAACCTCTGGTACAATTACAGAAAAAGATATATGGGGTAGAGAACCAGAGGAGATTGTAGAGATTTTCCGTGAGGTAGTTGAGAAACAATATAGTAAACGTGAAGAAGAACTTGGCGATAGAATGAAAGAATTTGAAAAAGTAATTCTATTAAGGTCAGTTGATAGTAAATGGATGGATCATATTGATGCAATGGATCAATTAAGACAAGGAATTCATTTGCGTGCTTATGGGCAATCAAATCCTCTTCAAGAGTATCAAAAGGAAGGTTATGAAATGTTCCAAGGAATGATACAAGCTATTGAAGAAGAGGTTGCTACCTATATAATGAAAGCGCAAGTACAAAACAATTTACAAAGGGAAGCAGTTGCTGTTGGTCAGGCAGTAAATTCTAAGGAGGGGAATAGTAAAAAAACACAGGTTAAGACCGAAGAGAAAATTGGAAGAAATGAGCCTTGTCCATGCGGCAGTGGCAAGAAATATAAGAATTGTTGTGGTAGATAGAATTCAGGTGGAATTTAAACTCCATCTGAATAAAGTTCGGCTTTAAGGAGTGGGGTTGTTAGATGATTGCTGATAGTGAGATTAAATACGAATTAGAAAAATTGAATAATAGATTCATTGAGATTAGGGGGTCACTTTGACTTAGATAATAAAAAGGTTCGAATAAATGAACTTGAAGAAACTATGACTGCACCTGATTTTTGGAATGACCAAAACTCGGCTCAGAAGGTTATTACAGAGATAAAGTATATTAAAGAACAAATTGAAATAACGGAACAATTAGCTAAGCAATATGAAGATTTAATTATAATGTTTGAATTAGCAATTGAAGAGAGCGATGAGTCTTATTTAAAGGAAATAGAAAAAGGTATTAAGGATTTTCGTAAAAAATTATTAGATTTTGAATTACAATTATTATTAAGTGAACCTTATGATAAGAATAATGCTATTTTAGAGATACATCCAGGTGCAGGAGGCACAGAATCTCAAGATTGGGCTGCTATGTTATTACGTATGTATACTAGATGGTCAGAGGAACACGGATATAAAGTTGAGATATTAGATTATCTTGATGGTGATGAAGCTGGATTAAAAAGTGTAACACTATTAATAAAAGGTAATAATGCTTTTGGTTATTTGAAAGCAGAAAAGGGAGTGCATCGCCTAGTTAGAATATCACCATTTGATGCATCGGGACGTAGACATACGTCGTTTAGTTCAGTTAATGTTATGCCTGAATTAGACGATGATATAGATATTGACATAAAAACTGAAGATTTAAAAATAGATACCTACCGTTCTAGTGGAGCGGGTGGACAGCATGTTAATACAACAGATTCTGCAGTCCGAATTACACATTTGCCTACAAATACAGTAGTTACATGTCAAACAGAACGTTCGCAGATTAAAAATCGTGAACGGGCTATGAAAATATTAAAGGCAAGATTATATGAATTACAGATTGAGGAACAAGAAAAGCAGGTAGCAGCGCTACGTGGTGAACAAAAAGAGATTGGATGGGGAAGTCAAATCCGATCTTATGTCTTTCATCCTTATTCAATGGTAAAAGATCATCGGACAAATACAGAAGTTGGGAATGTCAATTCTGTTATGGATGGTAATTTAGATTTATTTATTGATGCATACTTGCGCAGTAAAATTTCTAAAGAATAGAACTTTGATTGTTAATTGAATATATATTTTAAAGAGGTAAAAATGAAAAAAAAATTGACTCGGCGTACTGTGGAAAAAATAATAAAAGAGTATATGCTTCTAATAATCGGGTCATTAATAATAGCTTTATCATTTAATTTATTTTTAAACCCGAATGGAATTGCTTCTGGAGGAGTAAGTGGTCTAAGTACGGTAATGGAGTATCAATTTGGCATAGAGGCTGCCTATACACAGTGGGCTTTAAATATTCCCATATTTATAGCTGGATTAATAATTCTTGGTAAACGTTTTGGCTTAAAAACAGCTGTAGGTTCTATTATATTACCCTTATTTGTTTATCTTACACGTGATTTAGAACCATTAACCAACCAATTATTATTAGCAACAATATATGGTGGAGTAGGCATTGGACTTGGTTTGGGTTTAGTTTTTCGAGGTAAAAGCTCGACAGGTGGAACCGATTTGGCTTCTCAGATAATACATAAATATACGGGTTTAAGTTTAGGCTTATCAGTGTTAATAATGGACGGCTTTGTAGTTTTTACAGCTGGGATAGTTTTTGGGCTGGAAAAAGCAATGTTCGCTTTAATCTCATTATTTATTGTAAGTAAAACAATAGATTTAGTACAATTAGGGTTAAGTTATTCAAAAATAGCTTATATTATATCTAATGAACAAGAAGAAATTGGGTTAAAGATTTTAAACGATTTAGATAGAGGGGCTACTATTTTAAATGCAACAGGTGGATATACTGGGGAACCAAGACGTATATTAATGGTAGTTTTTCCACAAAGAGATATTACTAGATTAAAGGAAACCGTTAAATCAATTGATCCTAATGCTTTTATAATAGTTACAAATACTTATGAGGTTTTAGGAGAAGGGTTTAAGAAAGATTAAAGATAATAATTACTACTTGGAGGAAAGAATATGGCTATAGATCAACAAACGCTTAATATGCTTGAGAACAAAGCAAGAAAAATACGTCAACACATAGTTGAGATGGTAACAGAAGCAAGCTCTGGACATCCTGGAGGCTCTTTATCTGCTGCAGATATTTTGACTGTTCTATATTTTAATGAAATGAATATAGATCCTAAGAAAATGCAGGACACTAATCGCGACCGGTTTATTCTAAGTAAGGGGCATGCAAGCCCTGTCCTTTATGGAGCTTTAGCTGAAAAGGGATTCTTCCCAGTGGAGGAATTAAAAACATTTCGAAAAATTAATTCACGACTACAAGGTCATCCAAGTAAGAAATCCCTTCCAGGTGTTGAGATGAGCACAGGTTCTTTAGGTCAAGGTTTATCAGCTTCTACAGGAATAGCCTTAGCTGGGAAAATGGATAATAAAAACTACAGAGTTTATACACTATTGGGTGATGGAGAGATTCAAGAGGGCATGATTTGGGAAGCGGCAATGTCTGCTGCTCACTATAAGTTAGATAATCTAACTGCATTTTTAGATTATAATCATTTACAAATTGATGGTTCTATTGAGAATGTTATGAATCCTAATCCAGTTGATGATAAATTTAGAGCATTTGGTTGGAATGTAATAGTAATAGATGGTCATAACATGAGAGAAATTGATCAGGCAATACAGCAAGCAAAAGAAATTAAAGGTAAGCCTACAATTATCATTGCAAATACAATTAAAGGTAAAGGTGTTTCCTTTATGGAAAATAAAGCTGAGTGGCATGGTACCGCACCAAATTCCGAACAATTAGAACAAGCATTAAAAGAGTTGAATGGAGGGGAAAAATATGACAAGTATGGCAACACGAGATGCGTACGGTAAAGCATTGGTTGAGGTTGGTAAGAGTAATCCCAATGTTGTTGTTTTGGATGCTGATTTATCTAAATCTACAAAAACAGCAGATTTTTTAAAGGTTTTCCCTGAACGTTTTTTTGATATGGGTATTGCTGAAGCAAATATGATTGGAACAGCAGCGGGTTTAGCTACTGCAGGGAAGATACCGTTTGTAAGTACATTCGCTCTTTTTGGTTCATTGCGTGTAGGTGATCAAATAAGAAATTCTTTATGTTATCCGAACTTAAATGTTAAAATTGCTGTAACTCATTCAGGATTAACATTAGGAGAAGATGGAGCATCACATCAAGCAATTGAGGATATTGCTATGTTGAGGGCTATTCCTAATATGACTGTTATTGTACCTGCTGATGGAGAAGAGACAAAACAGGTTATAAAGGCAGTGACTGAATATTATGGTCCAGTATATATACGGTTAGGTCGTCCAAAAGTACCTTTAGTGTTTACAGAAGATTATAAATTTGAAATTGGTAAAGGTGTTACGGTAAGAGATGGTTCAGATGTTACAGTTATTGCAATCGGAGTTATGTTAAGTCCAGCACTTGAAGCTGCTAAGCAATTAGAACAAGAAGGGATTTCAGTCAGAGTTATTAATATGTCAACGATTAAGCCAATTGATAAAGAAATCATTATTAAAGCAGCAAAAGAGACAAAAGGAATTGTGACAGCCGAAGAACACAATATATTAGGTGGATTAGGTAGTGCGGTGGCAGAAGTAGTATCTGAGTCAATGCCAACTATTGTTAAACGTGTTGGAGTTGAGGATACCTTTGGTGAATCAGGAAAACCAGACGAGTTATTAGAGAAATACGGTTTAACAAAAGAGAATATTATTAATAAAGCGAGACTAATTCATATGGAATCTTTTAACTCCATATGAATATAGCGAGACTTATTTCGAGGATTGACACAACTCTCTTTTATTGTGTTGAAAAAGGGAGTAATGTGGAAACCGAAGGGGAAAGTTAAGGAAATAATATAGAAGAAAATTTATCTTGACATTTTAGTGGGATGAAGTATAATTATATATCAATTAATATTTTATTTAAATCAATGATGGAACTAGTAAGATTACATAGTTAGCATTTAGAGAGAGGAACATTGGTGAAAGTGCCTCCAGCTTGTATTCTGAACCCATTCCTGAGAGTCTGTGATGAACAGAACGTATATCTGCGTTAATAGATTAGAGTGAACATGTATCTAAGCATGTGTATATTTAAACACAGTTTAGAAATATATATGCTATTTATATATCTGTACATGTTTAATAAAGGTGGTACCACGGAGACTTTCGTCCTTTTCAGAGAAGTCTCTTTTTTTATTTTCTTTTTTTAAAAAATGTGTTGATAAAATGGTTAGGACTATGTATAATTATACGTATTATTTCATAAATATAAGAAATACTAACTAACCCTTTTACAATAATGCGAAGGTGAGACGAATTTATGAAAGTTATAGTAGTAGGTGCGACTGGATATAGTGGGTTAGAATTAATTAGACTTCTTATTCAACATCCAAAATTAGATATTTATAGGTTATTTGCTAGTAATCAAGAGTATCAATCGGTTTTAGATGTATATCCTCATCTAAAATCCTTTATAGATATTTCGATAGATGTCATTGGCGAATTGACTGATGACCAGCTTATAGAAATGAAAAAAAATGCAGAAGTTGTCTTTTTGGCAACTCCCTCCGGGGTAAGCACAAAATTAGGTCCTATTTTCCTAAATCATGGATTTAAAGTGATTGATTTATCAGGAGATTTTAGATTAAACAATCCTAATATATATAAACAATGGTACCAGCTAGAGGCACCAAGAAATGATTTATTAGAGCAAGCTACTTATGGATTAACAGAATGGTTCTTTGAAGAGATAAAGAATGCGAATTATATCGCAAATCCTGGTTGTTACGCTACGGGAATATTATTGGGAATTGCACCTTTATTTGCAAAACATATGCCCGTTAAGTCGATGATTGTTGATGCGAAATCTGGAGTTTCCGGAGCCGGTAGAGGACTTAGTAGGGGAATTCATTTTTCAGAAGTGAACGATAATTTCAAAGCTTATAAGGTAGGAACACATAAACATATACCAGAAATTGAACAAATTATTTCTGGATTGGATGGTAAAACACATATTATTCAAATGGTACCGCATCTTGTGCCAATGACAAGAGGAATTCTATCTTCAATTTATATCGATTTAGATGAAGAAGTAACGTATGAAGAAATATATTCTCTGTACCAAGAAGCATACGGTAATCAACCTTTTATAAGAATATGTGACGAAGGTAGATATCCAGAAACTAAACACGTATATGGTACCAACTTTTGTGATATAAGTTTTTATATTGACGAGCGTACGAAGAAGTTAGTTATCTTTTCAGTAATAGATAATTTAATGAAAGGCGCCTCTGGTCAAGCGATTCAAAATTTAAATGTGATGATGGGATGGGAACAGGATTTGGGTTTAATGTTTTTACCATGTTACCCATAATAAGTTTGGATAAATTATGTAAGTCAGGAGGAATAAGCAAATGCTTTGTAATATAAAAGAATTTAATCTAATTGAAATAAATGGAGGGAATGTAACATCTCCGGAAGGCTTTAAAGCTAATGGAATCAATTGTGGTATTAGAAAGATAAAAAAGGATTTAGCTATCTTAATTTCTGATGTATCTGCAGTTAGTGCTGCAGTATACACAACTAATCAGTTTCAAGCAGCACCAATAATAATTACAAAGCAGTCATTAGCAACTTCTCAGACTCAACGAGCTTTAATAGTCAATAGTGGTAATGCAAATGCTTTTACAGGAAACCAGGGTATTGAGAATGCAGTATCTATGAGAGATCAAGTTGCTAAGAAATTTAATCTGTTTCCTTCTGAGGTCACGGTTGCATCAACAGGAGTGATTGGTGAGAGATTACCTATTGATATAGTTATAGATGGTATTAATACCATTTCTACAACGAATATAGATGCTGATGGTGGTTTGAATTTTAGTGAGGCAATTATTACAACAGATACAGTAACAAAATCACTTGCAGTTGAATTAGAGATTGATGGAATGAAGGTTATTATCGGAGGTACGGCTAAGGGATCTGGGATGATACATCCTAATATGGCAACGATGCTTTCATTTGTTACAACTGACGTAAATATTGATAAGGGTGCATTACAACGTCTATTAAAAAGCACAACAGATAATACATTTAATATGATAACGGTCGATGGTGATTCTTCTACTAACGATATGGTATTAGTTATGGCTAATGGATTAGCTAATAATAATAAATTAGATGAAAATCATCCAGAATGGGATAAATTTTGCCAAGGATTTATTTACGTATCTGAACAATTAGCCAAAATGATTGCTAAAGATGGTGAAGGAGCTACTAAGTTAATCGCTGTAACTGTTGATGGTGCAAAGAATAAACTTATGGCCCAAACCATTGCGAAGAAAGTAATAGGTAGTAATTTAGTAAAAACAGCTGTCTTTGGGGCAGATGCTAATTGGGGAAGATTGATAATGGCGATAGGTAATAGTGGATATCAAGTAGATGAAAACCTAATAGATATAAAAATTGGAGAAGTTGAAGTTTTGAAAAATGGAAGCTTGGTTTCATTTAATGAACAACTTTTAGTAGATCAACTAAATAATAAAGAGGTTCAAATATATATTAATTTTAATCTCGGTAATAAATCCGCAACAGCTTGGGGGTGTGACTTGACTTATGATTATGTACGAATCAATGCCTCTTACAGAACATAATAAAAGTAACAAATTAAAAATGGTGTATAATCAAATTGTAGTGATAAAAATAGGTGGTAGTATATTAGCAGAATTGCCTGATTCTTTTTATAAAGAGATAATTTATTTGCTGGATAATGGATGGTTTCCTGTTGTTGTGCATGGTGGCGGTCCATCTATATCAGGCGTTTTATCTAAGATGGGAATTGAATCAACTTTTATTGAAGGCTTAAGAGTGACAGATCTTGAAACGTTAGATGTAGTTCAAATGGTTTTAAATGGGAAAGAGAATTCGGAAGTTGTTAAAAGATTATTTAAAGCTGGTGGTAAAGCGATTGGGTTAAGTGGAATAGATGATGGTATGATTATGGCAGAACAACTAGATCCAATGTTAGGTTATGTTGGAACTGTTAAGAAATTTTCATTCTCCTTATTGAAATATTTTTTATCATCAAAAACAATTCCAGTAATCAGTCCATTAGGGATTGGCGAAGATGGGCAGATATTTAATATAAATGCTGATACTGTTGCACAAGCTGTAGCTATTCAGTTAAAAGCTAAAAAAATATTGATGGTATCTGATATACCTGGTATATATCATACTGAAGAGGGCGAAAAAGAGATATTGCACTTATTAACACCAGAAGATATTGAATGTTTAAGATCTAATCGCCAAGTTACAGATGGGATGATTCCTAAAGTGGATGCCGCAATACATTGTCTACAAGAAGGAATTGATGACATTTATATATTGGATGGTAGAGAAGAAGGAGTTTTATCGAAAATATATAATGATCAGTTGGTCGGTACCAAAATCTATAGGTCAGAGGTGATATGATGAGCTCACTATTTCCTACCTATCCTAAAGGGATGATATGCCCAACAAGTGGAAAGGGAAGTTGGTTATCTGATGAAACAGGTAAGAAGTACTTAGATTTTACTTCTGGAATTGGGGTTTGTCAGCTTGGTCATGTTCCTGAAAGTGTAAAAAATGATATAATTGAACAGCTTAATTTGCTTTGGCACACCTCTAATCTATTTACAATAGCACCTCAAGAAGAATTGGCTAACAAATTAACAGAATTAAGTGGGTTAGATTTTGCGTTTTTTGCAAACAGTGGCGCAGAAGCTAATGAGGCAGCAATTAAATTAGCAAGAAGATATCAGCAAAAAGTAAAAAAAAATGACAAGTTTCAAATAATAACCTTTGAACAATCATTTCATGGAAGAACATTGGCAACATTAACGGCAACAGGGCAAGCAAAAGTAAAAGAGGGTTTCTTACCTTTACCAGAAGGATTTATAACTGTCCCTTATGGTGATATTGATGCTTTAAAGGAAGCGATTACTGAAAGTACGGCAGCTATAATGCTTGAGGTTATTCAAGGAGAAGGTGGAGTTAATCCAGTAGATTCAGCTTGGCTTGTTGAAGTAGAAAAACTGTCATTAAAGAATGATATATTACTAATTATTGATGAAATCCAAACAGGTATGGCTAGAACAGGGAAATGGTTTGGTTTTCAAAATTATCCGATTAAGCCAGATGTGATAACCTTAGCAAAAGGTTTAGGTAGTGGGATTCCAATTGGAGCGATGCTTGCAAAGGAAAAGACTAAAGATGCTTTTATTCTAGGAAGTCATGGATCGACATTTGGGGGAAATCATATTGCAACTGCAGCAGCTTTATCGACTATTAAAGCTATTGAAAATGAAAATTTATTAAAGCATGTTGTAGAGTTAGAGTCTTATTTATTCTCTAAATTAAGAGAAGAATTATCAAAATATCCTGAATTCATAGAGTTACGGGGCAAGGGTTTAATGGTTGGGATACAATGGAGAAAACCAGTAGTAGAATTAGTAACTATATGTAAAGATAATGGGTTATTAGTTTTAGTTGCTGGACCAAATATAATTAGATTATTACCACCTTTAAATATAACAAAGGATGAATTAAATCAAGGAATAGATATATTTATAAAAAGTATAGAAAAATGGCTAATTAGTTAATAGACAGGGGGAAGAGCTTATGAAGGGGTATCTATTATTAGAGACAGGTGAGTGTTTTGAAGGTGAGTTGATTGGCTCTGATGTAGAATCAATTGGTGAAGTTGTCTTTCAAACAGGTATGACTGGATATCAAGAAGTATTGACCGACCCTTCATATGCAGGACAAATAGTTAATTTTACTTATCCACTAATTGGTAACTATGGCGTAAATCCTTTTGATAATCAAAGTATACGTCCATATGTTAAAGGTGTAATTGTACATCAATTATGTAAAGAGCCTAATAGTAATAATTCTACTCAATCCTTTGAACAAGTACTTAATAATCATAATATTCCCGGATTAACAGGCATTGATAGTAGGGAGTTAACGAAGATTATTAGAAAACATGGTACAGTTAAGGGTATGATAAGTAGAACAATAGATAATAAAAAATTTACTAAGTTTGAAAAAGAACACTGTTTAATCACAAAAGAAAACATTTCTTTGATTGAACAAGTCTCTACAAAAGAAGTGATGTATTTTTCAGGATATGGTCCTCATGTGATAGTAATAGATTATGGATGTAAATTATCTATAATTCAAGCATTAAGAAGTTTGGGATGTGCGGTTACAGTTGTTCCATATAATTATCCGATTGAAAAGATAGTGGCATCAAATCCTGATGGTCTTTTATTATCTAATGGTCCTGGGAATCCAAAGGAGATAATCCCATATTTAAAGGATCTTAAAGAATTAATTAATAACTATCCAACCTTAGGAATTTGCTTAGGACATCAATTGATAGGATTAACCTTTGGCGCAGACACAAAGAAACTACCTTTTGGTCATAGAGGTGTTAATCATTCTGTTATTGATTTGACAACTAGACAGGTCTGGATTACATCACAAAATCATGGATATATAGTTACAGAGGAATCATTAAAGAATACTAATTTTAAAATTACTTATCGAAATATTAATGACAATTCAATTGAAGGAATGAAGCATAGTTATTTACCAATTCAATCTGTTCAATTTCATCCAGAAGCGCATCCAGGTCCAAAAGAGGCTTTTGAAATATTTAAAATTTTTGTAAGTCAATGTAGTCGCATGCAAAAAGGGGTTAAGCAATATGTTTAAGGCAAAAAATATTTACAAAAAAATATTGGTTATCGGTTCCGGTCCAATTGTTATTGGGCAAGCGGCTGAATTTGATTATGCGGGCACACAGGCTTGTTTGGCGTTAAAAGATGAGGGTATCAAAATTGTATTAGTAAATAATAATCCAGCAACGATTATGACAGATGAAGAGATAGCTGATTATGTATATTTTGAACCTTTAACATTAGCTTCAATATCAAGAATAATAGAACGCGAAAAACCAGATGCTTTATTGCCAACATTAGGGGGTCAGACAGGATTGAATCTTGCTTTAGAACTAAATAAAGCAGGAATTTTAAAAAAACATAATGTTGACATTTTGGGAACGCCGATTACTTCAATTCAAAAAGGTGAGGATAGAGAGCTTTTTAAGAAAGCTATGGCAAGTATAGACGAACCAGTTCCGGACAGTATTACTACAGACGATATAGAAAGTGCGGTAAACTTCGCTAAAACAATTGGCTTTCCAGTGATTGTACGACCAGCATATACACTTGGAGGAACTGGTGGTGGTAAAGCTGAGACATGTGATGAATTAAGGGAGATAGTTAATAGAGGGTTACAGGAAAGTCCAATAAGACAAGTATTAATTGATAAAAGTTTGCTTGGTTGGAAAGAAATAGAGTATGAAGTTATGAGAGATAGAGATGGAAATTCAATAATTGTTTGTAATATGGAAAATATTGATCCAATGGGAATTCACACAGGTGATAGTATAGTAGTTGCTCCATCTCAAACACTTAATGATAAAGAGTATCAACTTTTAAGAACTTCATCTTTAAAAGTGATTAACGAACTAAAGATTATTGGGGGCTGCAATATTCAATTTGCATTGCATCCTGATGGAGATAGGTATTATATCATCGAGGTAAATCCAAGGGTAAGTCGTTCTAGTGCTTTAGCTTCAAAAGCAACAGGTTATCCTATAGCAAAGATTGCAACTAAATTAGCATTGGGTTACTTACTTCATGAGATAAAAAATCCAATAACAAAAAACACTTATGCCAGTTTTGAACCAGCTCTAGATTATATAGTGGTAAAAATCCCTAGATTCCCTTTTGATAAATTTCCATATATTAATAGAAAATTAGGAACACAAATGAAAGCAACTGGAGAGGTAATGACAATAGATCGTTCCTTCGAAAGAGCCTTTTATAAAGCAATTAGGGGACTTGAAATAGATAAATATGGATTACTTGATAAGCAATATCAAGAATATACTGATGAAGAATTAGAAAAAGGCATAAGGAATGCCGATGATCGTCGAATATTTATTATTGCAGAAGCCATAAATAGAGGAATAAGTACTCAAATAATTAATAAATTGTCAAATATTGATTTGTTCTTTTTATATAAATTCCAGGGAATGGTTAGACTAGAACAAGAGTTATATGAATTAAGCAAAGGTAATACAGAAATAACAGATGAACATTGGAGAAAGTTTAAAGCTAAAGGAATTTCTGATAAATTAATCTCAGACAACTTTAACATTCCAAGAAATGAATTATGGAATAAATGGAAACAGTTAAAAATAACACCTTCATATAAGTCGGTAGATACCTGTGCGGGTGAGTTTGAAGCAAATACGCCTTATTTTTATTCTAGTAGTTATGGTACAGACGATAATGAAAGTTTAAAAGGAAACAAGATAGCGATTCTTAGTTCGGGTTCGATTAGAATCGGTCAAGGTATAGAATTTGATTATTGTGCAGTTCATACAGCATTAACATTACGAAATGAAGGTATTCAGTCGATTATCATTAATAATAATCCAGAGACAGTAAGTACAGATTATCAGATGTCTAGCAGATTATATATGGAACCACTTACTTTAGAGGATATTATTCCAATCCTTGAAAAGGAACAGGTTGATGGGGTTATCTATCAAGTTGGTGGTCAAACAAGTTTAAAGCTTGCTAAAGAGTTACAACCTTATGTAAAACTTTTAGGATCTTCATTATCACTTATTGATGATATGGAAGATAGAGAGAAGTTTAATAAATTTTTATTAAGAGCAGGCATTGAACCCATTCCAGGAAAAATAATTTGGGGAACTCAAGATTTAGATTTAGCGGTAAAAGAGATAGAATGCCCAATTTTGATTAGACCATCTTATGTAATAGGTGGACTATGGATGAGAATAATTAATACCGAAGAAGAGTTATTTACCTATATTGATCAATTGAACTTATCTCTAACTAACAAGGGGATTTATCCTTTATTAGTTGATAAATATATAAATGGAAAAGAAGTAGAAGTTGATATAGTGTCCGATGGAGATGATTGGATAATACCAGCTATTATGGAACATATAGAACCTGCCGGTGTACATTCTGGTGACAGTACAGCTGTATTACCAACCTATTCGCTAACGGATAAGCAAAAAAAGGACATTATAGATGTTATAGATAAAGTATTAATGGAAGGTAAATTTGTAGGATTAGTAAATATTCAGATGATAGTTTTGAATGATAAGGTTTATGTACTTGAGGTTAATCCTAGGGCATCTAGAACAATACCTGTTGTCAGTAAAGTTACTGGTATACCGATGGTGAAAATAGCGACAAAAGTTCAAATGGGGATTAAATTAAAATCGTTAAATTATCCTTTAGGTTTATTACCGGAGAATGAGTTTTATACAGTAAAAGCACCTATTTTTTCTAATAATAAATTACCTGGTATAACAGAAAAGTTAGGTCCAGAAATGAAATCAACTGGTGAGATAATGGCTCTAGGCGGGACTTTAGAGGAAGCATTAGAAAAGGTAAAACCGAATCCAAATATGGAATTATTATACCCTAGGGATTTGTTTGAATATCGAAATCATTTAAATAAAGGGGGAGAAAAACTATGCTCAGTGAACCCATAAGCATAATAAATAGTTTTAAAGGAAAGAATTTTTTAACTTTATTAGATTTTAACAAAGAGGAAATTGAACAGTTAGTAATGCTTGGACTAGACATTAAGAAAAAACAAAAAAATAATATATCTTACCAGCCACTTAGGGGTAAAACATTAGGAATGATTTTTGAGAAGGCGTCAACAAGGACTAGAGTGTCATTTGAAGTAGGAATGTTTCAATTAGGTGGGCATGCGTTATTTCTAAATAATAAAGACTTGCAATTAAAACGTGGAGAGACAATGGCGGATACAGCAAAAGTACTTTCGCGTTATGTCGATGGAATATTAATGCGAACTGACGATCAGAATAAATTAATTGAAATGTCTAAAACTTCAACAATCCCAATCATAAATGGTTTATCGGATTTATATCATCCAACACAGGCTATAGCAGATTTGATAACTATTTATGAAGAGAAAGGAAAGTTGGAAGGACTTAATTTAACATATGTAGGTGATGGAAATAATGTTGCTCACTCACTTATGATAGTTGGTGCCAAATTAGGGATGAATGTAGTTGTTGCAACCCCAAAAGGATATGAACCTAATAAAGAAATATATAAAAAAGCAAAAAAATGGTCCGATGAACAAGGTGGAAAATTAGAATTGATAGGGGATGCACAAAAAGCAGTTCAACAGGCAGATGTAATATATACAGATGTTTGGGCTAGCATGGGGCAGGAAGAAGAGAATCAATTAAGGTTAAAGAATTTTAAGGATTATCAAATAAATGAAGCGATAACCAAGCATGCAAAAAAAGATTATACGTTTATGCACTGTCTCCCAGCTCATAGAGGAGAAGAAGTTACGGCTGGTGTGATTGACGGACCTCATTCAGTAGTTTTTGATGAAGCTGAAAACAGATTGCATGCTCATAAAGCAATTTTAACAGCATTAATGTCCTAATAGAAAGCTCCAGTGAAAGACTATATAATAGGTAGTCTTAATTTTAGGATATTAATGTATAAAAATACTTGACAAAGAATAAATATAAATTTAAATTTATTAATTATAATTGTAAATATATAGAACAGTAAGAATGGAGAGTTGTTATTCGTGGGAAAAGAGAAGGTTGTTTTAGCATATTCTGGTGGATTAGATACTTCTGTAGCAATTAAATGGTTACAGGATAAATATAATTATGATGTTATTGCTGTAGCAATTGACGTTGGGGAAGGTAAGGACTTAGATTTTGTTAAAGATAAGGCTATTAAAGTAGGTGCAATAAAGTCATACGTTATTGATGCAAAGGAAGAATTTGCCGAAAATTACATTCTTCCTGCTTTAATGGCTAATGCTAAATATGAGGGAGAGTATCCCGTTGTATCAGCATTATCACGTCCATTAATAACAAAGATATTAGTAGATATAGCAAAAGAAGAATGTGCAGTAGCGGTGGCCCATGGATGTACTGGCAAGGGTAATGACCAAGTTAGATTTGATATATCTATTTCCGCCTTAGCTCCTGATCTGAAAATAATTGCCCCTGTTAGGGAATGGGGAATGAGTAGAGATGAAGAGATAGAATATGCTGAAAAAAATGATATTCCTATACCTGTACAAAAAGATAAACCTTATAGTATTGACCAAAACATGTGGGGCAGGGCTTGCGAAGCTGGAATTCTTGAGGATCCATGGGTAGAACCGCCAGAGGAAGCATATGAATTAACATCATCGGTAATGGATGCCCCAGACGAACCTGAAGAGATAGAGATTACTTTCGTGCAAGGTAAACCGGTAGCTATTAATGGTCAAGAGATACCATTTGCAGAAATGATTTTGCAACTAAATAAGATTGCGGGTAAACATGGAATTGGAAGATTAGATTTAATTGAAAACCGTTTAGTAGGAATAAAATCTAGAGAGGTATACGAAATTCCAGCAGCAACAGTTTTAATTAATGCTCATCAAGCTCTAGAAATTCTTGTACAACCAAGAGAAATTACTCATTTTAAACCGATTATTGAGCAGAAAATTGCTGAAATGATTTATGAGGGATTATGGTATTCACCTTTAATGGATGGATTATTTTCCTTTATTAAAGAGACACAAAAAATGGTATCAGGAAAAATAAGATTAAAATTATATAAAGGACATGCTACTGTAGTAGGTAGAAGTTCAAGTAATTCATTATATTCATATGAATTAGCAACTTATGATATTAATGATCAATTTGACCATCAAGCTGCAGTTGGGTTTATCAAACTATGGGGATTACAAACTAAAACTTATGCGCAAGTAAAGCGAGGAAATGACGATGAGTAAAAATAAACCATGGGGTGGAAGATTTACAAAATCAACAAATCAGCTTGTTGAAGAGTATACTGCATCTATCGGTTTTGATTATAAGTTAGCTACAGAAGATATACAGGGAAGTGTTGCACATGCAACTATGTTGGGTGATAGAGGAATAATTACTCAGGAAGATGTTAAATTAATTATTAAGGGATTAAACGATATAGAACAAGAAATCGTAAAGGGTGAATTTGAGTATTCAATTTCTTCAGAAGACATTCATATGAATATTGAAAAAAGATTGATTGAGTTAATAGGATCTGTTGGTGGAAAATTGCATACTGCAAGAAGTAGGAATGATCAAGTAGCTTTAGACATGCATATGTATTTAAAAAAGAGTGTAAAGAATCTGGGTATAATTTTATCAGATGTTACAAAAGTATTTATCGATAAAGCAGAAGAAAATATCCATGTAATTATGCCAGGATATACACATTTACAAAGAGCACAGCCTATTTTATTTTCCCATCATCTTATGGCTTATGCATCAATGTTTCTAAGGGATTTAGAAAGATTGAAGGATAGTTGGAAAAGAATTGACTTGATGCCTTTAGGTGCTGGAGCTTTAGCAGGAACTACTTTTCCAATAGATAGACAACAAGTAGCTGATTCGCTAGATTTTCAGAAGATCTATTCAAATAGTATGGATGCAGTTAGTGATCGTGATTATATAGTTGAATTTCTTGCTAATTCGTCAATTATAATGATGCATCTGTCACGCTTATCTGAAGAATTGATTTTGTGGATGAGTAGCGAATTTCAATTTATTGAGTTAGATGATGCTTATTGTACAGGTA
Organism: uncultured Bacillaceae bacterium; assembly: GCA_964538675.1. GTDB lineage: Bacteria > Bacillota > Bacilli > Tepidibacillales > Tepidibacillaceae > CAZIGM01. The sequence goes on from CAZIGM010000013.1 coordinate 34,863, forward strand.
GTAGTATAATGCCACAAAAGAAAAATCCAGATGTGGCAGAATTATTAAGGGGAAAAACAGGGAGAGTATACGGAAACCTAATATCTATATTAACAACATTAAAAGGCTTACCACTTACGTATAATAAGGATATGCAAGAAGACAAAGAGGGAATGTTTGATACAATACAGACCCTAGAAGGTGCATTAACGTTAGTTAAAGGTATGATACAAACAATGGTTGTCAATAAAGAGAGAATGTTGCAAGCTGTAAAAAATGATTATTCTAATGCAACAGATTATGCGGACTATTTAGTTACTAAAGGAATTCCTTTTCGAGAAGCTCATGAGATTGTTGGGAAGACAGTTCTGTATTGTATTGAGAATAATAAATATTTATTAGATTTAACTGTGGAAGAGTACCTTGCTTTTTCTAATAAGATTGAGGAAGATATATATAATAAGCTACAACCTTTAAATGTAATAGATGCAAGAAAGTCATACGGAGGTACAGCAAGAACCTCAGTTATCCAGAATATTATTGAAACAAATGATGAATTAATGGAATTAATAGATTTCTTCATCCAGATTTAGTAATTATTATTTTTGGAGATTGTCTTCTTCATTAATATCATCAGTAGTTAATTCTTTGCTGAGTTCTATTTGAATTTGGGGGGCAAGTCTCTGAGAAGCAAAACCAAAGATATTTTTCAAGGTTAAACTTTGGTCAATGCTTATTAATTGCTTTAACCTGTATATTATATAAATTAATAAATACATTATTACTAATATTATACCGGCAAAAAGACCAGAACCTTGTCCAGAAATTAGAGGCATACTTATAATGATGGCAATTAATGAGATTAGTCCGAACAAAGAAGTATAAGGGAACCCAATTAATTGACATTTTCCTACAGGTGGACAGCCTTTAATTCTGCGATATTTAATATGTGTTGCCATAATAATGGCATAAGCAAAAAGAAGTGAAAAACCACCGGAACTAACTAAAAACAAGTAAATTTCGCTAGGCAAAAAATAGGCCAGAAATACTCCCAAAAGCATTCCTAAACCTGAAAAAAGGATACCCTTTATTGGTACATCACGCTTTTCTTTCAGCCATGATGGGGCATATCCTTTTTCAGCTAGGGAATGTACCATTCTGCCCATTCCAAACATAGCGGCAAGCATAGTTGATAGAATAGCAATAACCATTATAACATTCATAATACTCGCAGCCCATGGAAGTCCGATTGCTGTTAAACCAGATACAAAAGGACTAACTGATTCATTTAATTGTGAAATTGGTACAAGTGGAAGGAGCATAACAATTGTAAGCGTATATAAGCTTACCAAAACAAGAACAGTAATAATAATTGCTTTAGGTATTGTATAACTTGGATTTTTAGCTTCTGGTGCAGCTAATCCAATTACCTCAAATCCTGCATACGTGAACATTACTATTAACATACTTCCAGCAATTCCACTGATACCCCCAGAGAAGAAAGTTTCAGTATCTAATGCTCCTAATCCAATAGGAGTTTTTTTGGGGAATAGACCAAAAATAAATCCAGCTGCAATTATAATAAATCCAGCAATTGCTGCTAACTTAATCAATGCTAAGCCACTTTCTAAAGTTGTTAATAATTTAGCTCCAAGTAAGTTTAATAGTGTTATTCCAGTAATAATAATTATCGTCATTGTAAATAGGGAAAAGTTAGGTAGCCAGTTTTGTAGGAATATTGAAACAGCAGTTGCTTCACTTGACATAGCCAGAGTTAAACCAGTCCAATATACCCAACCTATTACAAAACCGACGGCTGGTCCATACATTTGCTCTGCATAAACTCGAAATGACCCAATCGCTTGTTCAGCAACACTCATTTCTGATAGAGCATTTAAAATAATATAAACTAAAACTCCTCCTAAAAGATAAGAAATAATAATTGCAGGACCAGCAGATTTTATTGCAATAGTAGAGCCAAGGAAGAATGAACCGCCAACAACTGTTCCTAAAGCTAACATTGTAAGATGCCAAACTGATAGTTCACCTTTTTTTCTACTCATCTAATTCCCTCCATGATCCATCAATGTTATAGTATTACCAGTAAGTATGTAATTATTTAATATAAAATATTAAGACTTTTTTAAAGAGATATAAGTAATGGAGGTTTCAAATGAAAACAAGAGATATGGTTTATGTAGCATTATTTGCGGCTATTGTTGCTGCATTGGGAATAATACCGCCTATTCCATTACCATTAGGGGTCCCTATTACAATGCAATCTTTTGGTGTAATGCTTGCAGGAGCAATATTGGGGGCACGTTTAGGTGGTTTAAGTTTATTAATTTTTGTATTATTAGTTGCAGTTGGCTCTCCTGTATTAAGTGGGGGAAGAGGTGGAATAGGTATATTATTTGGCCCGACAGGAGGATATATATTAAGTTGGCCTATAGCAGCATTTATAATTGGACTTCTTATTGAAATTTTCTGGAGTAAATTAACTATATGGAAGGTGTTTGTAATTAATATTATTGGTGGCATTGTAATAGTTTACGTGGTTGGTATTGCCTATTTTGTATTTATTACAGATATTGATTTTAAAGCTGCTTTAATTGGTAACATTTTATTTATACCAGGGGATTTGATAAAAGCTTATGTTGCGGCCTGGGTAGCTATAAAAATTAAGAAAGCCTATCCTTTTATCATAAAACAATAAAGTATAACACTGATGGTTAGGTTGTTACAATTTGATAGAAGGAATATATCAATTTGTGACGAAGTAGTTTTTTAGTTAATTTTGAACGAATTTGTATAAAATTGTCGAGAATAAAGGAGAAATGCAAAACAATGAGTGATACACCAATTGAATTACAAGAAGAAAAACTTAATAGAAGTAATTTAAAAAGAAAGCAAAATCAAAGCAAAACAAAGTCTATAATCCTAATATTTTCTTTAATAGTTGTATGGTGTGGGCTATTTTATGCAGGATATTGGTATATGAATAAAATGAATACTGATAATAGATTATATATTGACACCAAAATTGAAGATGAAATTAACCAGCTACAACCAAAGTTTGATGAAATATATGAAGAGGTAGTTAATATTAATAATGAGTTAGTAGCAATTAATCAAGAATTGGCATTAACAAGTGACCTTTTGTATGGAACTGATACCAATAAAATGGTTTTGCAGATTCGTATTGATGAATTAAATGCACAGTTAAATGAGTTACAAGCTTCAATTGAGAGGTTAAAAGATGCGACTTCTAATTAAAGGGATTAATCTATTTTTTTTGTTATTAGTGGCACCAATATTAGGAATGTTAATTGGCTTTTTTTTGGTGAGTCAACCAGATGATTATACAATTTCAGGATTTTATGATCTGAAGGAAGATTTAGATATAACTAAACAGGAGCTTGAAATATCTAGTAACACTGTTAAGGAAACACAAATTGAAGCATATAATATGTTTATTAATGCAACCATTATTAATAATGAATATCAGCTACAAATAAATAGTATAAATCAATTTATTGAGTCAAGTAAACAACAAACAGAAGAGTCAGATATAGTTTTGGAACAAGTATTATCTAATCTACTTGGGAAACCAATTTCTATTCATGAGGGTGAAAACTCTTCAATAAAAATTTATACCTTAGATGGCATTGATTATCGCGGATATATGGCCAAAATCACTCCACATACTTCAGAAGCTATAAAAATTGTTTTATCAGATGACCAGTTAGCAAGTAATGGAGAAAAAACAAGTGAAGCAGCTGAAAGAACAGGTGGTATTCTAGCTGTTAATGCTGGAGGCTTTTGGTATAATCAAACAACTGGGAAAATTGCACCTGTAGGAACAACTGTTGTTGATGGTGAAATAAAGCATTTTTCACTTGAAGAATCACTAACATTTGTTGGATTCAATAGAGTAGGTGAATTAATAGGGAAAAAGTATCAGTCAGAAGAAGAAATTATGACAGATAATATTATGCAGGGTGCAAGCTTTAAACCAATATTATTGCAAAATGGAGAAAAGGTTGAGATTCCATCTTTATGGGAAAACACAAAACACCCACGAACAATAATAGGGAGTTTTTCAAATGATGATATTTTAGTTATCGTTATTGATGGAAGAAGAACTGGTTGGAGCAGTGGAGTAACATTAGAAGAAGTTCAAGATAAATTACTAAGCTTTAAAATAAAGAATGCATATAATTTAGATGGTGGAGGATCTAGCTCTATTTATTATGATGGAGAAGTATTAAACAAACCTTCAGACGGACATGAACGCTCGGTAACAACTAATCTAGTAATTATGCCGTGATTTAAAGAGACAAGGGGACGTTTCCATTGTCTCCTTTTATAGCTTTTTCTATGATTTTCTTCCCTATCCCGGTTACTCTTTCGATTTGACGGATACTTGCTCCTGTTTTATGGTAAATTTCTTTTATTATTCTATTTCTTTCTTCTTTTGAAAACTTCTCTAAATTATTAGTATTATATTCTTTATGAATAATCTCTTGCAAAGTAAAATCCGTTATTTTATTTATTGATTTATATTCTAAACACTCATCTTTATTTTGCTCGTTCATGTACTTATTAAAATCATTTATTGTTTCAAAATATACTTTAGATAAATCTATATCTACATAAACACTTTGTTGTTGATAAGCTAACACATATTGATTATAAC
>CAZIGM010000014.1:0-5915 GCA_964538675.1 uncultured Bacillaceae bacterium
TGTATTTTTTAAACACCAAGTTTTTAAACAGGGAAAAGAGAATATTTAAAAACCGATAAAAAAAGGTAAATTATTTCACAAATTAGCACATGAATCTTTTAAAAAAACTATAATATAATTATTAAAAAAAGTTGGCTAAGAGATTTATAGAAAAAGAAGTCTAAAAAGTTTGAAAGTTGTATATATAGGTAAGTAAAAAAATGAACAATGAAGAAAAAATATTTAATTTATTAGAAAAGGTTTATTTTGATTTACAAGAAACCAAAGACAGATTAGGTAATGTGGAAAAAACTGTTGTTCGGATTGAAAACGAACACGGACGAAAGTTAGATGCATTATTTGATGGGTATAAGTAAAATTCTGAAAAATTAGACAGAATAGAGAAATAGGTATCTAAACATGAAGAAATTAGTATGATAAAAATATGATAACAAAACAACTTCCATATTATTAAGTGCATCCCAAATGTTAGACACGAAAATTAACATTGGAGGTGCACTTTAAGGAAGTCGTCTTTTATATTTCTTATACATTATATTTATATTAGTAGAAAAACACTAACCAATTGCGCCTTCCATCTCAAACTTAATCAGACGGTTCATTTCTACAGCATATTCCATTGGTAGCTCTTTTGTAAAAGGTTCAATAAAGCCCATAATAATCATCTGGACCGCATCTTCTTGCGATATTCCGCGACTCATAAGATAAAATAACTGTTCCTCACTTACTTTACTTACTGTTGCCTCATGCTCTAATGTAACATTATTATTTAGTACCTCATTATGAGGAATAGTGTCTGATGTCGACAATTCATCAAGGATTAACGTATCGCATTTGACGTTGGATTTCGAACCTTGAGAGTTCCTGCCAAACATTGCAAGTCCTCGATAATTGGCTTTACCACCGCGCTTGCTTATTGACTTAGATATTACCGTTGAAGTGCAATTAGGCGCTAAGTGAATAACTTTAGCTCCTGCATCTTGTATTTGTCCTTTACTAGCCAAAGCAATCGATAAGATATTAGCCTTTGCTCTTGGACCTTTCATAATTACAGCAGGATATTTCATCGTTAATTTACTACCAATGTTTCCATCTACCCATTCAACGGTTGCATCTTCATCAGCAGTAGCTCGTTGAGTAACTAAATTATATATATTATTAGACCAATTCTGAATTGTTGTATAGCGAACTTTCGCACCCTTTTTTGCAATTATTTCTACTACACCACTATGAAGTGAATTTGAACTATAACTTGGTGCCGTACAACCTTCTACATAATGAATTGAAGCACCCTCATCTACAATAATTAAAGTACGTTCATGCTGAGACATATTTTCCGTATTTATACGAAAATATGCCTGAATTGGTGTATCTAATTTAACTCCAGGAGGTACATATACAAAACTACCACCTGACCATACAGCACTATTTAAAGCAGAAAATTTATTATCGGTTGTTGGTATTACCGTAGCAAAATATTTCTTGAATATCTCTGAATGTTCCTTTAGCGCTGTATCGGTATCTAAAAATATAATTCCCTTATCTTTAAGCTCTTGCTTCATATTATGATATACTACCTCAGATTCGTATTGAGCTGACACACCTGCTAAATATTTTTGTTCAGCCTCAGGTACACCCAATTTGTCGAATGAATTTTTTATTTCTTCAGGAACATCGTCCCAAGATTTCTCTGTTTTTTCTGATGGTTTAATATAATATGTTAATTCATCAAAATTTAAATCACTTAAATCCGGACCCCATTTTGGCATTGACATTTGCAAAAACTTCTCCAATGCTTTTAAACGAAAATCTAACATCCATTCTGGTTCATTCTTAATCTTTGAGATTTGTCTTACTACATCCTCATTAAGACCTATCCCAGATTTATATAAAGAAACGTCTTTGTCTTTAAAACCATATTTATACTCATCTTCTATTTCAGGAGATTTTTTCACCACTTCTATCCCTCCTTTTTATCTTGCTCAGGGTTATATGGATGCTTATGACAACCACAATTTAAGTCAAAATCACATCTTTCACAGATACCCTTTTCCATAGCCTTCCATGAAAGAGTGGCACACTTTATACGCGCCGGAAATTTACAAACCCCTTGAAGAGCCTCAATATCCTCAAAACCTTCTGTATCAACATCTTCTCCAAGCATCATCTTAGAAAACCTATCAGCTAAATCTAAGGCTTTATCGACATCTTGTCCAATAATAGCCTCTGTCATCATTGATGCCGATGCCATACTTATTGAGCACCCTTCGCCATCAAATTTAGCATCTTTAATAAGTCCATTATCAATTTTCATTTGTAACTGAATTTGGTCCCCACAAGTAGGATTTTTCAATTGTATTGTAGCATCAGCATCTTCAAGAATACCTCTATTTCTTGGAGATTGATAGTGATCCATAATTACGCGTCTATATAAATCATCAAGAGAAGACATGTCCAAAATACTCCTTTGTTTTTATTAATCCTTTTAACAACATATCAACATCATTCTTAGTATTATATAAATAAAAGCTTGTTCTAGCAGTTGAAGAAACATTAAGTTTTTTATTTAACGGTTGAGCACAGTGATGACCTGCTCTAATTGCTATTCCCTCATTATCTAGTACAGTTGATACATCATGAGGATGTATATTATCTATATTAAATGATATTAATGAGCTATGATTTTTTATAGGTCCATACATAGTAAATCCTTTAATATCCTTAACTCTTTCCATTGCATATTCCATTAACTCATTTTCATGTTTCTCAATTTTCTCTAAACCAATATCTTGAAGAAAATCGATTGCAGCTCCTAATCCTATTGCACCAGCAATTATAGGAGTACCAGCCTCAAACTTCCAAGGTAGCTCCTTCCATGTTGAATCATACAAGTCAACAAAATCAATCATTTCTCCACCAAATTCAATTGGTTCCATCTTTTCTAATAACTCTTTCTTTCCATATAAAACACCAATTCCTGTTGGTCCACACATCTTATGCCCAGAAAAAGCTAGAAAGTCACAATCTAATTCCTGAACATCTAATTTCATATGTGGAACACTTTGAGCACCATCAACAATAACTTTAGCACCATTTAGATGCGCTATTCTAACAACTTCCTTAATAGGATTAACTGTCCCAAGCACATTAGAAATATGTGTCATAGCAACTATCTTAGTTTTGTTTGTAATTGTTGCCTTAATATCTTCTAAAAACATAGTTCCATCTGGTTGTAATGGTATATATTTAAGTACTGCTTTTTTTGATTTTGCCAACTGTTGCCATGGAATGAGGTTACTATGATGCTCCATATATGTGATTACAATTTCGTCACCTTCATTAACATTCTCATTACCATAGCTTTGAGCAATCAAATTAATAGAGGATGAAGTTCCTCTAGTAAATATTATTTCTTCATTGCTCTTAGCATTTATAAAACCCCTTACTTTTTCTCTTGCTCCTTCATAAGCATCAGTAGCTCGTGTACCTAAAGTATGAACCCCGCGATGTACATTTGAGTTAACTGTTCTATAATATGAATCTAAAGCCTCAATAACTTGTAAAGGCTTTTGTGATGTAGCAGCACTATCTAAATATACTAAGGAATGTCCATTTACTTTCTGAGAAAGAATTGGGAATTGTTTTAGAATTTCTTCATCAATCATTTTAATAACTTCCTTTCTATCAGCTCTTCTAATTGTTCTTTCATCCCTTCAATCGGAATTCTTGAAACAACAGGAGCCAAGAAACCGTGTATTATTAACCTTTCTGCTTCATGTCTAGTTATTCCACGTGACATTAAATAGTATATATCGTTTTGATCAACGGGTCCTGCACTAGCAGCATGACTAGCAACAACATCATGCTCGTCAATTAATAAAATTGGGTTAGCATCACCACGTGCATTTTCACTTAACATTAATATATTTTCAGACTGATTTGCATCAGATTTAATTGCACCCTTATTAATCTTTGTAATTCCATTAAAAACACCTTTTGAATGATCTAGCATTATCCCACGGAAAAGAATATCACTCTGTGAAAAGTCACCATTATGAATTACTTTCGTAGTAAAATCTCCTTCTTGATTTCCTGTTCCAATAAAAATTGTTTTTACATCTGCTTTGGAACCCGAACCTTTAAGAGAAATATTGTTACTTGAAATTGTATTGCCTTGATTCATTTCACCTACTATCCATTCAAGATAAGCATCTTTATTAAGAGTAGCGTGTCTATATGTGTAATCAGACGATTTATTATTAAAATTATGGTTAGTAGTTAAACGTACTTTTGCCCCTTCTGCGACAAAAACCTCTATAACACTATTATGCGTACAGATACTCTCATCATCAATTGATATATGATTTTCAATATAAGTAATGCTACTATTTTCTTCAGCAACTATTAATACATGAGGTAAAATACCTGTATCGTTACCAAGAAAACATGCCTGAACTGGAAAATCTATCTCAACATTTTTAGGAATATATAAAAATACTCCATTATTCCATATAGCTCCATGCAAAGAAAGTAGTCTGTTATTCTCTATATCAATATCCTGAAAAAGATATTTTTTAGTTAACTCAGGATAATCTTTTATTGCCTTATCTAAGGTAGTGAAAATAACACCTAATTTAACTAGTTCATCAGATAAATGCTCGTAAATATTATTTGTATTTCCATAAATCAATACACTTCTTTTATCTACATTAGCATGAATTATAGAGTTAACTTGCTCTGGTACCTCTTCCTCTAATAATTTCTTTTTTTGTTCAAGCCAATTACTATCCTTTATCTCCTCAGATAACTTATTGGATAACTTTTTATAATAATCAAAACTTTTTAAACGTAAATCTAATAACCATTTAGGTTCATTCCTCTTATTGGATAAGTGAGTAACATAATTCTTATCAAAATTATTCTCTACTTTAACTGTCATAATCCTAACCTCCTTATCCAAAATTAATTCCAGTTACCTACTTTTTCTTCACCAATCCCTAACTCATCTTTAATCCAGTCATAGCCATCTGCTTCAAGTTTTTTTGCCAATTCTGGACCTCCTGATTTAACAATTCTTCCCTGCATCATGATATGAACATAGTCAGGTTTAATATAATCTAATAAACGCTGGTAATGTGTTATAACTAAAGTTCCCATCTCAGATGAACGCATCTCATTTACTCCTTTTGAAACAACCTTCAGAGCATCAATATCCAATCCAGAATCTATCTCATCTAAAATAGCTAAATGAGGCATTAACATCATCATTTGAAGAATTTCATTACGCTTCTTTTCTCCTCCAGAAAAACCTTCATTAACATACCTTTGAGAGAAAGATTCGTCTATCTCAAGAAATTTCATCTTCTTTTCCATCTCACGAACAAATTTAATTAAGGAGATTTCATTACCTTTTCCTCTTTTAGCATTAATAGCACTACGTAAAAAATCAGCATTAGTTACCCCGCTTATTTCACTAGGATATTGCATTGCAAGAAAAATCCCTTTTCTAGCTCGCTCATCTGTAGCCATATCTAAAAGAGCCTCACCATTTAATGTAACTGTTCCGGAATCTATTATATATTTTGGATGACCCATTAATGCTGATGCTAGTGTGCTTTTGCCAGTACCGTTAGGACCCATAATCGCATGAACTTCTCCGCCCTTTATTTCTAAAGATAATCCCTTTAATATTTCTTTACCCTCAACTGAAACTCGAAGGTTATCTATTGATAATTTAGGCTGAATCATTTATTGTACCCTCCATTTTTTTTATTTCCAAAGAAATATTTTTTTATAATATTTAATCCCGACTAAATTAGTCAAGTATTTTTCATATACTATTTTATAATCCTGACTAAATTAGTCAAGTATTTTTTCTTTTTCATTAATCTTAACAAAATTATTGGATTTTATAA
>CAZIGM010000014.1:6015-38269 GCA_964538675.1 uncultured Bacillaceae bacterium
AGCCGAACTTTATTTAGATGGAGTTTTAATTCCATCTGAATTCTAGTGAGACTTATCCTATATTCATTTTTCCCACTTATGAAGTGGGGGTCTTATCATATTTGGATAAAGCCGAACTTTATTTAGATGGAGTTTTAATTCCATCTGAATTCTAGTGAGACTTAGCATAATAGCGAGACTTGTGCATAAGCACATAATAATAATCCCCCAATTACTATAAACGGGGGATTATTAATCACCTTTAGCAATATTTGCCTCTAAAACGAATAATACTTGCAAACTTATTAAAACTACAGATTGTTTTGTCTACTACTTCTTCCCTCTAATAATTATCAATATACCTAAAGTTATAAGTATAATTGCCCACGCATAAAATCTAATTTCATAATAAATTGTACTTAAGTAATTCCATAAATCAATATGAGAAATTTGATTTATTAAAAAAATAATTCCGAAAAAAATCAAGACTAACCCAACGAAAAGACTTCCTCTATTATTAATTTTTATTTCTTGTTCTTCAATATGTACAGTATTTTCATCTGCTTTGGGCATTATTATTGCTGCGGCAATATAGACAAAAAAAGCAATCCAAAAATTCCCTGCTAAAGCTAGAAAAACATATCCTAATCTTAACCATACAGGATCGATATCAATATATTCAGCAAAACCCCCAATTACCCCTTCTACCATTTTATTAGATGACCTTGTTAATTTCTTCAATAAACTCATTCCCATCTTTTAAACTATCTATATAATAAATTTATATTTAATTTAGCACTTAATCAATAGTTAATTCTTGATTACTTATTAAATAAATTCTTTCAGCCATTGTTGGATGTGAATATAAAAAGATTTTCACAATTTCTGGTGGATTAGGTTCAACTAGACTGTTAACGGATAGTTTTTGAAAAGCACTTATCGCCGATTCTTTGTCTCCTGTCATTTGAATTGCATAAGCATCAGTTACGCGTTCAGTTTGTCGAGAAATTGTATTCTCTATTGGTGAAATTATAAAGGTGAAAAGTGATATTAAAAGCAATATAAGTGGCAATGAATTAATATCAGATATTCTTTTTATGTCCCAATAATGACCATAACGGTTAATTAAAAAATTAGTGCTTTTATATAAAATATATAACATTAATAGTGTAAGCAATATCTCCGCTAGTAGATGCCAATATATATGTTTTTTAACATAATGTCCAATTTCATGGGCAGTAATAAATAAAACTTCGTCCTTATTCATCTTTTCTAAAGTTGTATCCCATAATACTATTCGGGCATTAGAACCTATTCCTGTAACATAAGCATTCATTGCTGTTGATTTTTCCGACATATTAACTTGAAAAATATTTTCCTCTTTTATATTCACTTGGTCAGCAAGAAACACTATTTCCTCTTTTAACTTTTGATCTTGTAGTGCTTGGAAGTCATTAAATATAGGATCAATAATTACTGGTTGAACAAAAATCAATAAAATTATAAAAGGAATTGAGATTAGCCAAGCCCATAACCACCATCTTCTTTCAGATTTCCTAAATAACCAATATAATACCCAAATAGTAGGTATAGTAATTACTAAATCCAATAGTAATCCTTTCCCTTTATCTATTAACCATAAATCAAAGGGCTGTATATTTATCCCATACTGACTTGATACTTTGTAGGCAACATAACTTAATGGGAATTTTAAAAGGGCTATGAAGAATAATAGTATAGTAATATATACTCCCGATTGAATTAATAATGAAGATTTATTTATTTTTTTAGCAATTAATAAAAAGGTAGTAGAAAATCCTAACCCCAATATTATTAAATAAATTGCCCACTCCCAAGGAATGCCTATAAAGAACAGAAATTCTTTAATTCTTGAATAAACTATTGATGTTTGTAATTGCTCAGTAGTCATATATGTTTTTGGATCAGCCGGGCTATTAATTAACCCTTCAGGTATAGCTTGTTCGGCATTAAATAAATAAAAAAACATTAAAAATCCATATGTAATTAAAAAAATTGTAAAACCTATATAAAATTTCTTCATTCCTAAAGCCTCCTTTTCATAGTTTATTCTATGCATAAATTTATCCAAATATAATAAGATCCCCACTTCCACACAAAGTGCACAAGTCTCACTATGGGAACAGAATTCCCTAGTCTCGCTATGATAAGTGGGGGAGAATGAATTTAGGATAAGTGTTACATAGGACGACTTGACACTTTAGTGTCCTAGCGCCACTTGTGCTCTTGAGTGCGTAAATTCAGGTGGAGTTAAAGAAAACTTGATTTACGCAAGTATAAAACGCAGCGTAAGTCTTAGTTGCACTTATACCTTTAGGTGAATAACTCCATCTGAATAAAGTTCGGCTTTATAAATATAGTTTTACCAAATATTCTTAAGCGAACATAAAAAAACTTCCCATTATAATTTAAGGAAGTTTATGCTACGCCAAATAGTAGTAACTTTAATTGATTTTAATTTTTTTTGTATTATTTGCAATTCTTTTCGCTCTTTTTAAAATAAAATTTATTTTTCTTACCATTAAACTCATCTGTTTATTGGAAATACCCCTTAATTCAATATTGCTAATACCTTGATAATCTGTATAGCATTTAATAATAATTTTATCAATATCACATCTAACAGATTGAATAGCATCTGCAGATAGTTGTAAATACACTTTATTAAATTGACGCATTCCAATAAATATGCCTTTGCTATAAATAATTATATCCATATTGGATAAGTAGTGATGATAATCATTTATCATCTCTTTTATTTTACCCTTATATAATATGTAATCATAACCATCGTTTTGAAGCTCAATAATATTACCTTTTTGTTTTTTATATTCTTTATCATTATATATACTTAAATAATAAACTATAACAATTAAAAATAGAATAACAATTAATATATACCATTCTGTAGTTGTCATTGACTCACTTCCTTTAATCTAAGAATGGAATAATTAGATTTATTTCTATGATTCCCTTTTTATAGACCAATACTCTTACTTATATCTACCATAATAATTAATTTGCTTTCAAGTATTTTTTAATATGGTATTATATGTACTTATATCTAAATTTTTAATTAAAGCCGTCAATGTTTCTTTTGCAGCTAAATAATCATCATCATTTATTATTGAAGCATGACTATGTATGTAACGTGACGGAATTGCAATAACAATAGATGGAACACCTTTTCCATGTAAATGTACTCTGCCAGCATCAGTTCCACCTTGAGATACATAATATTGATATTTGATGCCTAAGGATTCAACTGTATCTAATAAATATTCGCGCATCCCTTTGTGTGTAATATATGATCTGTCAAATATTCTAATAATTACTCCATCTCCTAATTTGCCCATTGCTTCATCTGGAGCACCTGGAACATCACCTGCAGGTCCAGCATCTAATGCAAAGAATACATCTGGATTAATTATTTCTGCGGCTGTTTTAGCACCTCTCAAGCCTACCTCTTCTTGAACATTAGCTCCCGAATACAAGGTGTTAGGTAACTCAATATCCTTAATAGAATCTAATAAATCAATTGCCATAGCACAACCATACCTATTATCCCATGCTTTAGCCATTATTTTTTTAGGATTACTCATTACTCTAAATGGAGTTATGGGTACAATAGGTTGTCCAGGCTTTATCCCTATTTTTTCTGCATCTTCTTTATTATCAGCACCTATATCTATAAACATTTTCTTTATGTCAAATGGTTTAGATCTTAATTCATCCGTCAAAGCATGTGGCGGTATTGATCCAATTACTCCCTCTACCTCCCCATTTTCTGTAAGAATACTTACTCTTTGTGCTAATAATACTTGACTCCACCATCCACCTAATGTCTGAAATTTTATAAATCCTTGATCAGTAATTCTAGTTACCATAAAACCTACTTCATCCATATGTCCGGCAACCATTATTCTTGGACCTGCTTCATTACCACGTCTTACGCCAAAGATACCACCAAGATTATCTTGAATTATTTCATCCGTATATTGAGATAAATATCTCCTCATTATATCTCTTACAGGTTTTTCAAAACCAGGTGCTCCATGTGCCTCAGTTAATTCTTTAAACATTTTCAATCTTTTTTCCACAATATAAACCCCTTACCATATTAATTTACTATAAAATATTATATACAATTCTTATTGGAAAATCATTGTAAAAATCAATTATATGATATTGCACGTTTTTTTAATGCTTCCCATGAGGTAATAAATTTCTTTTTATCTACTTTTTTTGATTTCTCACCTGTTAATGGATCATTTATATAAACATTCTCTTTATCATAACCTACAAGAACTACTACATGTAAATCTAAAGGTGTTTTTATTGTTTTATTACCATATTTCCAAGATTCCCAACGATCAGGTAAATTATAATCACCTGTTGTCCATATTATAACTGGTTTATCTTTATCAATCTGTTTAATAAGATAGTCAAAATCTTTTCCTGTTAAGTTAATTGTTCTATCACCTAAATAATTACTCATTAATTCCTCAAGAGGCTTATCAAAGACTGCATATCCGTCTTCTTTCCCAGTCATGTCCCCAACAAATCCTAAATCAGGATTACCCCATTTTAATATATCTCCATTTTTTGACTTTATTATTTTTGTATTATCTTTTGCTAATTGATCAGCTAGAGTCATTTTATCTATATCTAGATTTGCATAATGGAGCACCATGGCTAAACTTGTAACTTCACAACCAAATTTTAGTTCTGGGTTTTGATTTATTATTGGCACATCTAATATTTTTTTATTGTTCAGTTGGTTATTTTTTTGGTGATTATTATTCTCTTGGTAATTATAATTATTATTCTCGTTACTAATTAATTTTTGATCAAATTGATTACTATTCATTTCATTAGAACATCCACATAAAAAGATAAAAAACATTAATAACACTAAATGCTTCAAAAAGAACACCATCCTTTTAAATATTGATTATTCTTAATATCCCCAAATTTAAAAGGAAGTTAATTAAAAATTAATTATGTTATTATTTTACATGGAAAGTTGTATATAATTACATTTCATTGCTATTAGGAAGTCTCAACCATATTGCTAAAATTATCCCAATAGAAAAAATAACTGCCGCAGCTAAATATAAATTAGAATATCCTATTAATAATGTTTGTTGAATTGTATTTTCAATTACTTCTTTTATTTGATTTACTACATTAGATTGAATACCACTAGGCAACATGTCTATTATTTTTTCTACAGAAAATCCGACACCACTACCATTTTCCATTGAGACATGATTTGAAAAATCTAATGAAGGCATATTTTCTTCAAATGTATCCGTCAAATCTTGCTGTATATTCTCAGGGATTTTTGTAGCAGCTCCTGAAACGAAACCTGCTAATATTACTGGACCAATTGTTGTACCTATTGATCTAAATAAACTAACAAGCGATAAAGCTACACTTGATTCAGATGGGTCTGTTAACTCTAGTATAATATAGTTTATAGGAGCCCCCATTGTAAATCCAACACCTATACCTGATATAATTAGACCTATTATCAAAGTAACCCATCCAGTTGCAACTAAAGCTAAGGTTAATGAACCAATCACACAAAAAATAAATCCTAAAATTATTACCTTTTTTGCTCCCCACCTATCAAGAAGAAATCCTCCGAATCCAGCTGATATACCAGAGGCTACAGCAAGTATTGAGGCAATATATCCACCTTTCCCTTCACTAAGACTAAGTAATGTTTCCGAAAAAGATGGAATAAAAATCATTGACATCATCCCAATACCAGTAATTAAACTAACAAATAAAGCAATAACTATATTGCGATTTTTAAAATATTCTATTTTAATAACTGGATCTTCTGCTCTACTCTCAGCAATAACAAATGGTACTAATAAAATTACTGATGTTAATAAGAAGGGCCAAACTTTATAGCTTGTAAAAGATTCCACAATATTATTAGTTTCTAAGTTTGTTAACCCATACATTAAAGATAAAATGATTCCACTTAACAAAACACTTCCAACCCAATCAAGTGATTTTTTTTCTGATTCAATATGATTTGGTATTTTTAATGCCATAATTATTACTGCAATAGCAATAGGAACATTTACAAAGAAAATCCACTGCCAAGAAAAATAATCTGTAATAAAACCTCCAAGGTTAGGCGCAATAATAGTTGCAAATCCAAATGTCGCACCAACTAATCCTAGTGCCATACCCCTTTTTTCTTTGGGAAAACTTTGACTAATAACTGCATTAGCTATAGGCATTATCCCCCCACCACCAATAGCTTGAATAATTCTTGAAAATAATAACCAAGAAAAGGTGTTTGAAAACCCTGCCATAAAACTTCCTAATCCAAATAATGCAATACTTACTATAAATACATTTCTACGTCCATATAAATCGGCTAACTTACTAACTATTGGCATACTTACTGCATAGACCAAGGTATAAACAGTAACTACCCAAACACTCCATTTATAATCAATTTGAAAATCCTGCATCATTGTTGTTAGAGCCGGGGATACTATTCCAGCATCGATTGCTCCCATAAATACACCTAACAAAAATGTAGCTAATATAAATAATTGTTTTTTATTCATTATAATTCCCCACCCTATTTTAGTTAATTATTAGTTAAGTATTTTATCTCAAAAAAAATTTAAAGAGCGCCAGTAAAAACTCTAAAACCCAATTTTACCATCTCTTTTTCTGTATCTGATAATCTATCCTCAATCTTTTTAAAACTATCTTTCTTTGCTTGCTTTAGTTCAACTAGCCTTTCCTCCGCTTTATCAGATAACTTTATCAAAACTATTCTACAATCTTTGTCAGACTTATAGCGAAGTAAAAATCCTTGTTGTTCTAATCTATTAAGAATTCCTGTCATATTAGGTAATGAAACCTTAAGTACTTTAGCTAACTCACCAATGGCCATTTCTTTATTATGAGAAAGAATCATTAATACCTTTAATTGCGATAGAGTAACATCTAATTTTGTCCATGTCTCTATTTCGTCAAGTTCAATATGATGTAACACCTTTAAATATAGACTCAATAAACTATCTTCCATCAACGCCACCTCGTTTACTTAATTATTCATTAACTATTTTAGTCTATTTTATTTTTATTAAAAAAGCAATATATAATTTTTCTTATAATTGCAAACCACAAAAACTTGTACACTCTGTGTGCAAATACCTTCTTATCATATCTAGATAAAAAAAGAAACTCAACTCAGGTATTTAAGAGCTAAGTTTCGAGCTTCAATCATGTGCTACTAGTATGTTAATAGCTACAAAATGCACAAATCACACATAAAAATGTTAAAGACACATTCTTGGTTACTATTTTTTCTTTTGTAATACTTTGTTTTCCTTTCCTCTAATCAATCTTGAAATATTGGAATGATGTCTAAATATAACAAATCCCACCAATAATGTAACACCTAACTTAATAACGAGTGTATCATCTGAAATCCAAGTTAATATAGCCACCGAACTTGCAGCAATAATTGATGATACTGAAGCATACTTAGTTAGAAATAATAATATAACAAATAGTGAAATACCTAATATAACAGCTAATGGGTTTAATACCATTACTGCTCCTGCACCAGTCGCTATCCCTTTTCCACCTTTGAAGTTAGCAAATATTGAAAACGAATGCCCGATTACAACTGCAAAAGCAGCTACTACAGCTAATAAATCTCCTCCATATAGATAGGCTAATAATGCTGGTATAACACCTTTAAGGATATCTACAAATGTTACAACAAAACCTATTTTCTTTCCCAAAACTCTAAATGAATTGGTGGCGCCAATGTTTCCACTACCATGCTTTCTAATATCAATATTCTTCATTTTAGATAAAATTAAAGCTGTAGGGATTGAACCAACTAAATAACTTAATAAGATAGTAATTATGTATTCCATGTGTTTTCTCCTTTACATACTTCTTAACAAGAATATAATATCAAAAAAAGAGAGTAATAAAAATGCCTATTTTAATAAAAATAGGTAAATGTCTTAAAGCGTTAATTGACTTTAATCATAAATTAATAATAAGTAAGACTATAATTTTAGTTATTTATAAAAGAGATAAGAATTTCTAGAATTTCTTTAACTTTATTATTTCTTTATTTCTGTTATTATTATTGGGGATTTCGATTTGTAAAATTACTAAAGGCTCATCAACAATCACAAATAGAGAAAGCCGTTTTTATAAGCTTTCTCTATTTGTTTGGAAAAATTTATCCAGATATGATAAGACCCCCACTTACACACAAAGTGAGCAAGTCACGCTATGTTAAGTGGGGGAAAATGAATTTAGGATAAGTCTCACATAGGACGACTTGACACTTTAGTGTCCTAGCGTCACTTGCATAGCATGACTAAGTGCTTTAGCACATTAGCATGACTTGTACTCTTGAGTGTACTCTTTGTACTAGAATTTAGGTGGATTTAAAGAAAACTTGATTTACGCAAGTTTAAACGTAGCGTAAGTCTTAGTTACCCTTATACCTTTAGGTGAAAAACTCCATCTGAATAAAGTTCTGCTTTATTTTTTATTTTGTGAAAAAAGATTATTAATTAATTCTTTAAAGACTGGATTATTTAAAATCTCTGCAATATTAATCCCATTAGATGAGTCATTTTGTGTTTCTCGTTTAGTTTGATTATTTTCTTTAGATTCATAATTATTATTCTGAAAAAATGGAAAAGGGAACGAAAATGGCGTGGAATTTTTATTGGATTCTTGTTGATTATTATTCCTTGAAAGATAGTTAGAATTTTCATTAACATTTAATGAAGATACAGATTTTAGTAGTTCCCTTAATACTCCACTATCCTTAAAAGCCATACTTATTGTATATATAACTCCTACCCATTGCTCTAACTGTCTAACCTTAATAGATAATTCTTTTGTTAAAACTCTCATATCGTCAACTTTACCAACTAAATCAAAATTTTTTAAATTAAATGCTTCTGATATTAATACTGGTTTGTTTTTTTCGTTTTCATCTATAACCATTGTTCTAGGAGTCCTTTTTTTCATCGGTTTTACTGGTCTTGTTTGCTTCATATTAGATTTATAACTCACTTTTTGATCTCCCTCCTCATTATAATCCATCTAGAATCTTCACTATATGCTATGACCTAGCGAAGGTGACGTTACGCCCATTTATTTCAAATTCATATCAAAATCGCCTATTTTTTTTTATATCAATAATTATAGGCAGTACACCAACACCAATTCTAACCGTAAATAGTAAGTTATATATATAAAGCTGAACCTAGGAAGTCTTAACCTAAATTCATTTTCATCCAACATAGCGAGACTTGTGCGCTTTGTGTGCATAGCGAGACTATATTTAATAAGGACTTCTTATCAGATCTGGATAAAGGAGGAATATTTGATGACAGATCAAAGACCAGAGAAAAAAGACTTTGTAGATTTAATTAATTCCTTAATGGGTCAAAAGGTAATGTCTGAGAATCAACTTACAAATTTTTTAAATGAGGCAAAAACAGTTAAAGATACAAAAGGTACAGAAGGTTTTTTAGATTATGTTCAAAAAAGCACTAACTCTCCGGCAAGTAAAGATCAGTTGAAAAGGCTAGCTGAAAATATTAAAAAATCAGGTGATCCAGTTAAAGCTATGGATTTTCTTTTAAAAGAAAAACTTATAACTGATCAACAAGCTCGTAAAATTAATGATGCAATAGAGCCTATAAAAAGAAAAGGTAGAAAAAGATAGAAAGGAGTAAATTATTATGGCTCCTTTTCCTTGGTCGAATAACAAGTCATATGTAAATAAGATATTGTTCATAAAACCTAACTACCCCCCAAACTCTTGTTATCGAGAATTGCGTAAAAATAATATTTTAAATCTATGTTACTTAAAGAGATTAAACGCATTTATTGGATTGTTCCATAAAGATACTAATAACGATTATTTCAGGAATTTTCCTGGTATTTTTCAAATTGATGAAGATATTGAAGTGAAAATTCATATACCAGTAAAAGGAAAAATAATGCCTAGGGCGCAAGTTATTCCCTGGGGGATAAAAAGAATTGGAGCAAATGATTCTTGGAGTATCTCTCAAGGAAAGGGGATTAAAGTTGCCGTTGTAGATACGGGGATAGCCTACGATCACCCGGATTTAGCAAAAAACATTAAGGGCGGTACTAATGTTATAAATCCCTTATTATCTCCATATGATTATAATGGTCATGGTACCCATATTGCTGGAACTATTGGTGCTGTTAATAATCAATATGGTGTAGTAGGAGTTGCACCTAAAGTAAGTATTTATGCTGTAAAGGCATTTAATAAAGATGGTACTGCAAAATTATCCAATATCATTAAAGCAATTGATTGGTGTATTGATAATGATATGGACATAATAAACATGAGTTTTGGTTTTGATGAATCTAGTTCAACCTTTAGAGAAGCAATTGTGAGAGCTTATCAATCAGAGGTCTTAATGATTGCAGCTTCAGGTAATAAAGGAACACAAGGTAAAATTGAATACCCTGCAGAATTTCAGGAGACGATTGGAGTTAGTTCTATTAACGAAAATAATAAAATATCCAGTTATAGCAATATAGGACCTCAAGTAGACCTTGCTGCTCCAGGAGAAAAGATTATTTCAACTTGGCTTAATAATTCTTTTAGAGAATTAAGTGGAACATCAATGGCAGTTGCCCATGTATCTGGAGCAGCAGCTTTATTAAAAAGTCGATATCCGCGTATTAGAACAAATGAATTATCATATCTATTGCAAAGAAATGCTTTTAGAATAAATGCCTCTCCTATTGCCCAAGGAGCAGGATTAGTAAATGCCAAAATTAGTAGCTATTGAAAAGAATAATATATGTAAGCTCCGTTCCTTTGATTATAAGCGTGCCTATATCTGATTTAAAAAGACGAGTTTTATTCAGGTGTGATTTCAAGTCCACCTGAACTTTTTTTATATATAATCTTAATTAAAGTACTAATTACTGTTAATATTGTAAACGAAAGAATTATAACTGCTATTAAATAAAATATTGATTCAGGTGCAAAAACTTCTAATGATAGTCCACTTAAATATGGACCTATCATACTACCTACTCCAAAATGAATTGTTGCTATTATACTTGCAGTTGGTAGCAATGAAAAAGGCAATAAATCTGTTACATACGCTAGTCCTAAAGAATATAAAGAGCCTGTAAACCCTCCCGCTAATACGAATAAAAGAATTAGCAATTGTATGGATTGGACAAACGGTATCATACAAAATAATACTCCTCCAATAAATGTAATTATAACTAAGGTTTTTTTCCTGCCAATATAATCGCTAATAAAGCCTAAAGGAAGTTGAAAAAGTAAACTTCCAACAACAAACGAGGATAGTAGTATTGAGACATTTTTTTCCTCTAATCCTGTTCTTAGTCCATATATTGGAAAACCGACATTTAGAGTAGCTTCTAGAAATCCATATATAAACATTGGCATAAGAGCCAATCCTGCTAAAGTATATACTTTTCTATAATTTTTATTAGCTTTTCTTTCTTTAGTGTCCTCAGGTTTTAAATTATTTATTTGCAAAACTATTAATATCACTATAATAAATAGAATTGTCGTAATAGCGAATGGTAGCCTATTATCAATCGATGCTAATATCAACCCCAGTGGTCCTATTGCAAATCCAACACCATATGATAATCCATAAACTGAGAGACTTCTTCCTCTCCTTCTTGGATCTGCAGTTGTAGTTATCCATAACTGAGAAGCATAATGAATTGCATTATCACCTATACCAACAATAAATCTCAATACTATCCAAAAATAGAAGTTGCTCCAGATAGGAAAAAGTATCATCGATAGTGTAACAATACTCAAACCAAAAACAATTACAGGTTTATATCCATACTTTCTAACAGGACGTTCCATGAAAGGTGAAGCTATTAACATTCCTATATATAAAGCTGATGAACTTAAACCATTATATATAGAACTAACCCCTTGCTTTTCCAAAAGAACTGATAGTAATGGTAATAATAGACCTTGACTAAAGCCAGATATACTTACCGTACTTATTAAAATTAAAAAACGTTTTTTTGATGAACTCATAATTAACCCTCTGTATGTAAAATATATAATAAATGATTTAAGGAGAATACGATGAATACACATATATTTTTTCTTTCTTGTATGATTATAGCGATTATCTTATCATTATCAAGTATTTATATTTACGATATGTTTGGTTTTCTTGCAGCTGTATCTACTATTATAATTGCGATTTTTTGGTTAGAGCTAGGATTTTATTTTAAAAGAACATATTAGGATAAACTATTTGTCTTTATTAGAGCATAGTTATATTATTATAAGTAGTAACAATATACCCACTAATTGCTAATTATTTGATAAATTATTATACTTTTTTTGCAATATACTGATGGCTTTAATATACTCTTCATCAGTAATCATGCTCCATTTATGTAAATCTTTTATCTCGATTTCCATAAGAGCAATATCATCTAGTTGATTCCCAGTATACACATAAACAGCAAATCTTTTTAAAAGTGATTGTACATATGTTATATCATTTTCTATCATAATGTCACCTATTACTATAATTTATTTATTATCATCATTTTACATAATAATAATTTTTTTAAGGAGATTTTTTATGAAAAATTTAGCTAGATTTATTTATTACCGATCTAAAGCTATTATTATTATAACTGTTATTATAAACATAATAGCTCTTTTATCTCTTTTTAATTTTAGTCTTTCTACTGATTATTTATCTTTCTTTAAAGGCAATAACGAAATCTCCTCTGTTTATGATGAAATAAATGATAAATATAAAGGAATAGAGACTATTCAGATTTTAATTGAATCAAAAGATGATTCTGACTTAACTTCAAAAAATAATCTAATGGCAATATCTCTTTATCTTGAATCATTAAAAGAGATTGAGGGCACATCATTTACTACTTCTTTTTTACCACAAAAAACTACCACAGGCATAAATGAAATAATTGAAATAGATTCAAATTATATCAGATCTAATTACGAACAAACATTAACAATTATTGAAAGTAATGATATGCTTAATAGCTTTATATCCGAGAATAATAAAGCTGGACTAGTTATTCTAGGAATGAATAATGAAATTGATAAAAAATTATATGCTGATAAAGTAACTGAAATAATGATTGATGATAACCTTACAACAAATTATGCAGGTAATCAAATTATTGTAAATACATTAGAAGATTATCTCATTAAGATAATCCTTATATTTCCACCACTTGCAATTATATTAGTTCTTTTTGTTTTCTATCTAAATATAAGAAATAAAATTGCAACTATTTTCGCCATGCTACCTGCATCCTTTGGAGCATTATGGATGTTTGGTACAGTTTTTTTACTAGATAAAGAGCTTAGTATAATCACAGTTTTAGCACCAATTTTTATAATTGTTTTAGGTAGTGCAGATGGATTACATTTTACAATTCATTATCTTGAAAATGCAGATAAATATTCAGATAAAGTTGATTTAATAGAAGAAACCTTGCGAATGGTTGGGATTCCAATCATTTTAACTACCTTAACTACAATGGCTGGATTTTTATCATTAGCCTTTTCTGACATAACTTCAATGAGAGAATTAGGAATTACTACTGCCGTCGGGATAGGTTACGCAGGATTAATCTCAATCTTTTTCTTACCAATTTTACTTACAAAACTTAAATTAGACAATGATTATAATTCAATAGAGAATAGCAAGTTGATTAAATTTATTAAAAAGGCTAAAAACTATCGTATAGCAATAATAACCACATTTGCTACTCTTGTTATATTCTTTGGAATATTTATTCCCACTTTGACTGTAGATTCTAATCAATTAACCTTTTTTAAAAAAGGGTCAGATATTGTACAAACTTTTGATAAAGTAGAGGAACATTTTGGTTCAGCACTACCTCTATTTGGAGAATATAAATTACCTAAAGATGGTTTAGATAATATTGATAAAGCTAATGAAATTCTAATATTCGAACGAGAATTAGAAGAAATGGAAACAGTAAATAACGTTATGTCTATTTATGACTTAATATTATATGGAAATCAAATGATGACAGGTAAAAATAGTTATCCTGAAAATCCTGAAACAATTAATAAAATTACTACATATATAACCACGAACGAGGAAATTGATTTAGAACAGTGGATTAGCAATGACGGATTAAAATTTAATATAACAACTACTAACCTATCCGGCGAAGCTCAAGATCAATTAATCAAAAAAATTGAAGAAAATAAAAATGTTAAATCTCTTTCTGGTATGCCGATATTATTTAGAGAAATGAATAAATTAATCGTTGAAAATCAAATAAATTCCTTGTTTATCGCATTAGCTTTAATATTTGTTATGTTGTATATAAGTTTTAGAAAGCTAAAAGATACTTTAGTAGCTTTAGTACCAATAATTATTACAATAATTTCACTGTTTGGATTTTTAGCTTTGACTGATTTTAATCTCAATATGATGACTACAAATATGGCAAGTATTGCAATTGGTGTTGGTATTGATTATGCAATTCACTTTATTTCCGTTATGAATCTTTATAAAAAAAGAAATGTAGTTAACTATATAGACAAAGCAATTGAAACAGCTGGAAAACCAATAATTACAAATGCTCTTGGCTTTGCAATTGGACTAAGCATCTATCTATTATCTCCTTTTAGAATTCACAGTCAAGTATCTATGGTTATGTGGCTAGCAATGATTATCTCAAGCTTTGGTGCCTTATTGCTCATACCACAATTCTATAGAAAAACTAAAGATTAAAGAAAAATATCAAAAAAATCCCCTATTACAATTATGTAATATGGGCTATTTTTTTTGATTCATATTATTTATATCATTTTTCTCTAAATTACATGAGGATTTAATATTACAGTTAGTACATGAACCACAATTCTTCCCTTCAATACTTCTTCTAAAATTGCGATACAATACCAAAACACTATAGATAATAATTACCGCTAATATAATATATGTTGTCAAAATTATCCCTTCTTTCTGGATAACTAATTCACTTAAAGAAATAGTCTACTTCCTACTTGATATACAATGAAAGCTAAAATCCAAGCTATAGTAAGACTATATGCAACAGAGAATACTGGCCACTTCCATGCTCCAGTTTCTTTCTTCATAACTACTAATGTTGCCATACATGGTGTGTATAGTAGAATAAATACCATAAATGCATAGGCAGATACGGGATTAAATACACTTTGAATTGTTGCCGATAATTGACTTGCTACATCCCCTGCACCATAAACAATAGACATTGTGGATACAACAACCTCTTTAGCAACAAACCCACTAATCAACGAAACTCCAGCTTCCCATGTTCCAAAGCCCAATGGTTCTAGTAATGGAGCAATAATCCTCCCTATACTAGCAAGAAAACTATTACTCATTTCCACCATACCAGACCATGAATAATTACCAAGAAACCATAATACAACAGACATACCTAAGATTACAGTCCCAGCTTTTTTTAGAAAATCTTTTCCCTTATCCCATGTACTTAAAACTAAACTTTTTATCATTGGAACACGATATGGAGGTAGTTCCATAACAAAAAAATTATCTTCCTCTTTTAACAAAAATCTTTTAAAAATAAGCCCTAATATAACTGCCATGACAATACCTAATAAATATAGAGAAAAAACAACTAGACTTTGATATTTTTCAAAGAAAATTGATGTAAATAATGCATAAACCATTAACCTAGCCGTACAAGACATAAATGGATTTAGTAGAATAGTAACTAAACGTTCTTTTGGATGTTCCATTGTTCTAGCGCTCATAATACCTGGAACATTGCATCCAAAACCAACCACTAATGGAATAAACGCTTTACCATTTAATCCCAGCTTCGACATTCCTTTATCCATAATAAATGCGGCTCTTGCCATATACCCTGAGTCCTCAAGAATGGAAATAATCAGAAATAAAATAAATATTTGTGGTAAAAATACTAAAACTCCACCAACTCCAGCAATTATTCCATTAACTATTAATTGTATTAGCCAATCGCTTACTCCTAAAGATATGAGAGACTTAGCTGTCCACTCAGAAATAGGACCACTAAACCAACCGTCTAAGATGTCTTGTAGAGGGGCTCCAACCCATGAAAAAGTAATTTGAAAAGTTAAAAATATAGCTAATAAGAATATTGGAATACCTAACCATTTATTAGTGACAATAGCATCAATTTTTTCTGTCCAATTTGTTTTTTGATTACTATCAGAAACCTGGATATCTTTAATAAATCTTTCTATCCATTGATACCGTTCATCACGAATTGTATTTGCAATCGATCTTTTTAACTTAGTATTCAACTCATCTATAATAGCCCTTAATGAATCCCAAATTCCTTCATTGATCATCTGCAATTTTATCTCATTATTATCTTCTAAAATTTGAAGTGCTAACCACCTAGTATTAAAATCCTTTAACTTACTATTAATTAACATTTCTATTTTACTAATTGCATTTTCTATATAAGTACTATATTGTATTTTAAAATTAGGATTATTTATTGGTTCTTCTAACACATCAAATAAATCTGCTAACCCCTCTCCTTTTCTAGTTACCATAGGTATAACAGGTACTTGTAATCTTTGCTCCATTTTTTTAATATCCAATTTAATACCATAAGATGTAGCTACATCTAACATATTAAGTGAAATAATCGTCGGCATATTCATTTCTAATAATTGAACGGTTAGATATAAGTTTCTTTCTAAATTAGATGAATCAACAATGTTAATAACTTTGTCTATCTTCTCGTTAATTAAAAAATCAACAGTAACCTTTTCATCTTCAGATAAAGATGAAAGACTGTATATTCCTGGTAAATCAATAACTTTATTTGATGTTTTATCTAATAAGCATTGCTTATGATGGTTAGTATGGTTATGATGACCACTATGCCTAAAATACCCTCTATTTCTATGTCTACATTGCAATTTATTTCTTCTTATTGTTCCTATTTTTTTCTCGACAGTAACTCCTGCCCAATTTCCTACTTCATGCCTACTACAAGTTAATAAATTAAATAGCGCTGTTTTCCCTACATTAGGATTGCCTATTAATGTGTATATTTCCATAGATCTTTCCCCATTTATCTAGTTAGATTGTTTCTACAAGAATATTTTCCGCTTCCTTTATCCGAAAACTTAATTTAAACCCTCTTATCTTTATTATTATTAAACCTCCAAAGGAAGATATTTTAAATACTTCTAAAAAAGTTCCAGGTAACAAACCCATATCCATTAATCTTTTAGATTTTTCTTTATTCATATATAAATTCTTAACAATAACTTTATCACCATTATTGCATTGATTTAATTTTTTCGTCATAATAATCCTCCTTGCGAACAATAATCGTTCTCAATTAGATTATAATCTTTTTTTGCTAATTTGTATACTGTTTTTATTAGATACATATAAGATAATATTACGTTTCTAATTATATAGAGGGTATAACAACTGTGAAGGTGCTACCTTCACCTAAATCGC
The DNA here is from genome assembly GCA_964538675.1 of uncultured Bacillaceae bacterium. GTDB lineage: Bacteria > Bacillota > Bacilli > Tepidibacillales > Tepidibacillaceae > CAZIGM01. The sequence goes on from CAZIGM010000014.1 coordinate 23,631, forward strand.
TTTCTACTTCTAAGGTGCCACCATGTGCTTCTACATAACCTTTTGCAATAGACAACCCTAGACCAGTACCACCTTGATCTCTTGATCTCGATGTATCAGTTCGATAAAAACGATCAAATATATGTTTTAAATGCTCTTCTGGAATGCCAGGTCCGTTATCTTCAACAATAATATAAATGTTTTCATTTATTTTATCCTCATTTATTTTAATATTAATTCTACCATTCTCGGGAACGTGTCTTAAAGCATTTCCTACTAAATTAATAATAACCTGAGTTATTCGGTCTGAATCTATATTTGCAATAATATCCTTATTACCAATTACCGAGAAATTTATATTTTTGTCTTCTTTAACCCATTCAAAATTACTAATTACACGTTGTGTTAAATCATAAATATTGGTTTTCATTTTATTTAAAGAAAGTCTACCTGCCTCAGCTAGACTTAATTGTTGTAAATCATTAACTAATCTGCTCAATCTATAAACTTCATCACTAAGTTTTACTAATATCTCTTGGTTAGGTTCTATTACCCCTTCTTGTATAGATTCCAATTCTCCCCCAATAATAGAGATTGGTGTTCTTAATTCATGAGCAACGTCCGCCATTAAATTTTTACGTACTTGTTCATTTTCTTCAATTTTACTTGACATCTCATTAAATGCAGTCGCGAGCTGATGAAATTCATCTCTTGTCTCTACCTTAACTCTATATGATGTGTCCCCTTTAGATACTTGCTTAATTCCAGCCATTAATTTTTCCAGAGGTTTCGTTATCCTATTTGAAAAAAAGATTCCTAATAAAACAGCAGTCATTATCGATACAATCATTCCAAATATTATCGAATTTTTTGTTGAGGATGTAAATTGTTGTTCTAAGGAAATCAATCCTTCAATATTTTTTTGCAATACAACTAATTCCCCAATTTTGTCACCGTCTATTATCAAATCTTGATGTACACCCTCTATACTATCAATATTTTCTCCAATATAATTAAGATCCGTATCTGCAACTATTATTCCATTAGCTTGAGCAACTACAATTTGCATTTTATTTTGAAAGTTAGTTGTAGACCCCCATTTCGGTCCTCTACCAATAAATTCTGTTTGATTAATATTCATTATTGATTGAACTTCATCCCAGTTACCATAAAAAGTATAATATTGCAATAATAATTCTTCCCAATATACTATTTCTTGACTTTCATTTTTATTTATATAATCTTCAAAGTTAATTATCATTCTATTTTGAAAATAAGCAGATTGAACTAAACCCATTAGTATAACAATGCTCGTAAAAGCAATTATTAACTTAATTCTTAGCTTCATTCTTCTACACCAAATCGATAACCAATACCATATACAGTTATTATATATTTTGGGTTGGCTGGATCTTCCTCTATTTTTCTTCGAAGATTACTTACATGGGTATCAATAGACCTTTCATAATTTATATAAGCCTCGCCCATAGCTATATTCATTAATTGCAATCTGCTAAATACTCTACCTGGTTTTTTTGCAAGCGCAAGTAGAATTTTAAATTCCGTTGGTGTAAGGTTGATTTTTTTCTCATTTACATATGCGTCATATTCCGATGGAAATATCTTTACAACACCTCTTGTTATTGTTTCAAGTTCGCTATCCATTGTGTCATCTTCTTCATAGGTAGTTCTACGTAATACTGATTTAATTCTTGCAACCAACTCTCTTAAACTAAAGGGTTTTGTAATATAATCATCTGCTCCCATCTCAAGACCCAATAATTTATCTATTTCTTCAGTTTTAGCAGTCAACATAATTACCGGCATCTTCTTATGATTAATTCTAATATCCCTTAATGTTTGAAAGCCGTCCATACCAGGCATCATTAAATCTAATATGATTAGATCTGTTTTATTAACCTTCAATTTATCTAATGCTTCATAACCATTACTTGCCTCTATTATATTGTAGCCTTCGTTATGCAAATATTGTCGAATCATATCACGTATTTTTATTTCATCATCAACAACAAGAATTGTTTTTTGCATATGATCCTCCCCTATAATTTATTCTTCTATCCTATTTTACAAAGAAAACTTGGCAAATGCCAAGTTTTCTTTGTATTTTATTATAAGTATTTACAAGTTAATGTTACTGTTAACACTCCAGTTCCTTCCTTTACCTTGTCCAGTCTGAAAACTGGAATCATCACTATATAACCCTTGACCACTTTTTCCCATGCCGCCTCTACCTTGTTTAGAACCTATTCTACTATTTTGTACTTTATAATTTATATTTTCTTCTAAATCTTCTAACACTGCTGCTCTTTGTTCTTCCGTTATTTGATTATCTTCTACTAGTTGATTTAATTGCTCTTCTGTAGCTTCCACCAAATCATTAACTAATTGATCAGTTGATATTCCTTTATCATTTGCTATCTGCTCAATTGTTTGACCGTTTTGAACTAAGTCAAATAAATCAGTCGTTGTCATTCCTAATTCGTTAGCTACAATATCATCAAATAGTTGATATCCGTAACCATTACCAATGCCAAATCCATATGCACCTTTTCCACCCATACCATAACTAGTACCAAAACCCGTATAACCTTTTCCGTTTCCATATCCAGAACTTGTTATAGCATATGTAACATCAGCTTCTAAATTATCTAAGATAGCTGTTCTTTGGGCTTCTGTGATGTAATTGTCGGCAACTAATTGGTTAGCTTCAACAGTGATTGCAACTACTAAATCATTTATTAGTTGTTTAGTTGAAATACCCTTTTCATTAGCAATCTGTTCTACTGTTTGACCTGCTTGAATTAAGTCAAGTAACTCAGACGTTGTCATTTCTAACTCAGTAGCAACAATATCATCATATAATCCGTAAAAACCTAAGCCCAAACCATATCCTCTTGTACTAGTAAAGTTTTGATTAAAATTCTGTTGATTATATGTCAGATTTTGAGAAGGAAAAGTTGTTGCTGCATCACCTATAACTGGTCCAAACATTGAACCAACTGCTAATGCACAAATTACGACTCCTACAAATAAAACTCGCTTTAAATTCACGTGAATTATCCTCCTTTCCTAACATTATTGTATACCTCTAATAGGCTACAACTCTAGTATAGACAAAAATGTTTAAGGAGTTTTCTCAAAAATGTTAAGATTATCTTAAGTTATCCTTACATTACCCCTAATATATGATAACCACTATCTACGTGTATTACTTCTCCAGTTATTCCTCTTGACAAATTGCTGATTAAAAATAATGCCGTATCACCAACCTCGCTTGGATCGGTAGTCCTTCTTAAAGGTGCTTTTTCTTCAATTTCAGAAAGTATATTTTTAAAATCCTTAACACCTTTTGCCGATAAAGTTCTAATCGGTCCAGCAGAAATTGCGTTAACGCGAATATTATTTGTTCCCATATCATTAGCAAGATACTTAACACTGCTTTCTAATGCCGCTTTTGCTACACCCATAACATTATAATTTTTTACTACTCTTTCTCCGCCAAGATAAGTTAAGGTAATAATACTACCCCCGTCTGTCATTAATGATTCTGCTTCTCTAGCAACTGCGACAAGCGAATATGAACTAATCTCTTGTGCCATTAGATAACCATCACGAGATGTATTTACGTATCTACCTTGTAGCTCCTCTACTCTTGCATAAGCAATGCTATGTACTACCCCATGTATTACATCTATCTCTTCCTTCAAATTTTTAAATAAAGACTTAATATCTTCATCCTTAGTTATATCACATTGAAAAAATAATGAATCTTTCATATCTTCTGTCAAATCAAGAATGTTCTTCTCAAATTTTTCATTTTGGTACGTAAATATTAATCTTGCACCAGCACTATACAATGATTGTGCAATAGAAAAGGCTATGCTTCTTTTATTCGCAACACCCATAATTAGTATGTTCTTGCCTGATAAAAGCTGATTCATTATATATCCCTCCAATAATTTAATAAATTTTTAAATTAGATAAGTACTAAAATATTTCTAATTATAGCATATTGAAAAACAATTGCCATTAGATAATAGTATAGTATACCTTTATTAAGATAGGATAATCCCTCCACTTACACACAAAGTGAGCAAGACTCGCTAATGGAATAAAGTTCAGTTTTATATCTACTAAGAATATCTATTCTATTTTTAATAAGAATAAGATAAACTATAAAATATATCATTTTCAGAAATTTCTTAATAATTCTTTATTAATATGATATATTAATGTGATAAAGAAACTAAAATCGAGGTGAACAATATGGAAATTAAAAAAATTGATAAAATATTGGTTGCAAATAGAGGAGAAATAGCAACAAGAATTTTTCGAGCTTGCACAGAATTAGGTATTAGAACTGTTGCAATTTACTCCGAAGAAGATGAAGTTTCACTTCACCGTTTTAAAGCTGATGAAGCTTACTTAATTGGTGAAGGAAAAGGACCAATAGAAGCTTACCTTGATATTGAGGGTATTATTGAATTAGCTAAACGTAATGATGTAGATGCTATTCATCCTGGATATGGTTTCCTATCCGAAAATCAAGAATTTGCAAAACGATGTGAAGAAGAAGGGATAAAATTTATTGGACCAAAACCAGAACATATTAATATATTTGGTGACAAAATACAAGCACGTAAAACTGCTATACAAAGTAAAATCCCAGTTATTCCTGGTACTGAGGATCCAATAGAACATACACAAGATGCAATCTTTTTTGCTAAAGAACATGGCTATCCTATTATAGTTAAAGCAGCCTCTGGAGGCGGAGGTCGTGGCATGCGTATCGTTAGAAATAGAGATGAACTTGAAGAATCAATTGATAGAGCGCGTTCCGAAGCAAAATCTGCTTTTGGTGATTCAAAGGTTTATATAGAAAAATTTTTAGAAAAACCAAAACATATTGAGGTTCAAATAATTGGTGATAATTATGGAAACATTATTCATCTGTTTGAAAGGGATTGTTCTATTCAAAGAAGACATCAAAAAGTCGTAGAAGTTGCCCCTTCACTTTCTTTATCTGAAGAATTACGAAGCAAAATAATTGAAGCCGCTCTAACATTAATGAAGAATGTTGGTTATATTAATGCTGGAACCGTTGAATTTTTAGTAACAAATGAAAATTTTTACTTTATTGAAGTTAACCCTCGTATACAAGTGGAACATACAATTACCGAATTAATAACAGGTATAGATATTGTTGAAACACAGATAAAAATAGCTCAAGGATTACCGTTAAATCATGAAGATATTTCAATCAACTCTCAAGATGATATAGTGCAAAATGGCTATGCAATTCAATGTCGAGTTACAACAGAAGATCCAGAAAATAATTTTATGCCTGATTACGGTAAGATTAATGTATATCGTTCAGCTAGCGGTTTTGGGATTAGATTAGATGCGGGAAGCGCATTTCCCGGAGCAAATATAACACCACATTATGATTCATTACTTGTAAAAGTATCTGCTTATGCAAAAACACCAAAAGACGCAGCCGCAAAGATGGTAAGAACCTTGAAAGAGTTCCGAATTAGAGGAGTAAAATCAAATATTTTATTTCTAAAGAATGTAGTTGAGCACCCTGATTTTATTAGTGGTAATTATAGTACAGTTTTTATCGATACTCATCCAGAATTGTTTAATTTCCCAATTCGTCAAGATAGGGCAACAAAGTTGCTTTCTTATATTGGAGATATTACTGTAAATGGGTACCCAAATTTAGCTAAATCTGAGAAGCCAATATTTGTTAAGCCTAGAGTACCCATAACACATATTTATGACCCTTATCCTAAGGGAACAAAACAATTATTAGATCAATATGGAGTTGATAATTTTTGCAAATGGATTAGCGAACAGAAGAAAGTTCTCATTACAGATACAACCTTTAGAGATGCTCATCAATCTTTGATTGCAACCAGAGTCCGTACAAATGATATGGTTACAATCGCTGAAGCAACTGGAAAACTTGCCTCAGAATTATTTTCTATCGAGATGTGGGGTGGTGCTACATTTGATACAAGTATGCGCTTTCTAAAAGAATCACCTTGGAGACGTCTTACAATTTTAAGAGAAAAGATTCCTAATATATTATTTCAAATGCTCTTAAGAGGCGCGAATGCAGTTGGTTACACAAATTATCCTGATAACGTAATCAAAGCATTTATAAAGGAATCCGCAGAAGCAGGGATAGATGTTTTTAGAATTTTTGATAGCCTAAATTGGATAGAGAATATGAAATTATCAATAAATACTGTTAGAGAGAGTGGTAAAATTGCTGAAGCAGCTATATGCTATGCAGGCGATATTTTGGACCCAAAAAGAGACAAATACAGTCTTAATTATTACGTGAACTTAGCAAAAGAATTAGAAAATGCAGGAGCAAATATTATTGGCATTAAAGATATGGCAGGGTTACTAAAACCATACGCCTCATATAAATTAGTAAAGACCTTAAAAGAGGAAGTTGGAATTCCTATACATCTACATACTCATGATACAAGTGGTAATGGTCAATCTACTATAATGAAAGCGATTGAGGCTAACGTAGATATTGTTGATACTGCAATAAGTTCAATGTCTGGGCTTACTTCTCAACCGAGTTTAAATGGCTTAGTTGCTCTATTAGAAGGGCAAGATAGAGCGTCAGAGTTTAACCATTCTAACTTACAAACTTTAAGCAATTATTGGGAGGATGTAAGAGGATTCTATAGTGGTTTTGAAAGTAAAATGATAGCTAGTAGTGCCGAAATATACAAACATGAAATGCCAGGTGGGCAATATAGCAATCTTATGCAACAAGCTTCAGCTGTTGGCCTTGGAGATAAATTTGAGGATGTAAAAGAAACGTACGCAACAGTTAATAAAATGTTTGGTGATATCATTAAGGTAACCCCTTCTTCTAAAGTAGTTGGAGATATGGCTTTATTTATGGTGCAAAATAATCTTACTGAAGAAGAAGTTTATTCTAGAGGTGAACAACTTGCATTCCCTAACTCGGTAGTAGAATTTTTCCAAGGATATTTAGGTCAGCCATATGGTGGATTTCCGCAAAAATTACAAAAAATCATTTTAAAAGAGCGGGATTACATTACATATAGACCTGGAGAATTATTACTTCCTGCTAATTTCGAAAAAACAGAGCAAGATCTAAAAGAAATATTAAATAGAGAGATAACTTCACATGATGTTTTATCATATTTACTATACCCAAAGGTATTTATCGAATTTGAAGAACATTTAGCAGATTATAGCAGAGTATTAGCATTAGATACACCAACATTTTTTTACGGAATGAACTTAGGTGAAAAAATTGCTGTAGAAATAGAACAGGGAAAAACATTAATTATTAAACTTACTCAGATTGGTAAGTTGCATTCCGATGGAACTAGAACAATTTATTTTGAACTTAATGGTGTTCCAAGAGAAGTAGTAATTGAGGATAAAATGGCAAACGTTGCTGTTCATAAGGTTTTGAAAGCTGAGAAAAATAACCCGAACCATATCGGAGCTTCAATGCCAGGAAAAGTTCTGAAATTACTCGTCAAAAAAGGTGATAAAGTTAAAAAAGGTGATAATATTGTAATAACCGAAGCAATGAAAATGGAAACTACAATACAAGCTTCCTTTGAAGCAATTATTAAAGAAGTATACGTAAGCCCAGGAGACATAATCGAGGCTAAGGATTTGCTTATTGAATTAGAGCAAATTATTAAAGCAGAAGAATAATATATAAAAGGTGAAATTAGAATGGATTACAATTTAACTGTTGGTTTAAAAGCAAAGAAAAAACTTAAAGTATCCTACAACGAGACGGCTAAAAATATAAATAGTGGACTTTTAGAAGTACTATCCACACCTTCAGTAATAGCTTTAATGGAATCATCAGCAGTTGACGCCGTTCAATATTATTTACCTAATGGATTTAGTACGGTTGGCATTTTAGTTGATATTAAACATATTGCTGCAACTCCTGTTGGTATGTTTGTAACTTCAGAAGCTGAATTAATTGATATTGATGGTAGAAAACTAAGATTTAGAATAAAATCCTTTGATGATAAAGAAATAGTTAGTGAAGGAATTCATGAACGATTTATAGTCGAAAACGAAAAATTTCTAAAAAAGGCTTATAGTAAGTAAAAAAAGACAGAGAGGTGTTCTTAAAACATATCTCTGTCTTTTCGTTTCATGTGTTTATTTAAACTAGTCAATATTAAAATATTCCTTTATAGCACTTTCAAGGCCCCTAGCAACACTATCCTGGAAATATGGATTTAACATCTTTTGTTCCTCAGACCAATTAGATAGATAACCTACCTCTATTAAAGCTGCTGGCATATCAGTATATTTAATTACTCTAAATCCTGCAGTATCAACTCCTCTATTAGTAAAACCTGTAGACATTAATAGATACTTATGAACTGTACTTGCAAGCCTTGAACTTACTGACCTTGTATAATAAGTCTCGGAACCATTAATTGATGATTTGTATGGTATTGAATTATGATGAATAGATATAAAAATATCTGGGTCAACACTATTAGCGTATTTAACTCTATCATCTAATGATAAATAAACATCAGAAGCTCTAGTTAAAGCAACATTAATTGATGGATCATCATTTAACAATTCTACTAATTTCAAAGTAATTGCTAGATTTAAATCTTTTTCATAAGTGCCAGACACACCAATCGCTCCAGGATCCTTGCCCCCATGACCCGCATCAATTACTACCTTATAAATATGTGGTGTTAAACTTAAAACTAATGAATCATTAATAATTTGATAAGTATAATCAGCCCTGTATTTCAAATCAAGTACAACTCTAACTTTATTTGGATCCAATTCAAATTGACTAGATCTAATTTCCTTTACAATCCCATTTTCCTGTAAATACGGTAGTTTTAAATCTTCTAATAACATTTGGTCAAAATCAATAACTAAGCGAGAGGGATTATCCAGTTGAAATATCTCAAAATCTAGTAAATTGTTTCCTAAAGAAGAAAATGATAGATTTTGTTCGTTTGTAACAACCTTACTGTTATCAATTGAACTTATCTTTACAGATTCCTTGCCCGTTTTTACTATAACAGATCTAGTGCCACCATCCCAAGTAACATCTGCACCAATACTTTCTGATACTACTCGAATTGGTAAATAAGAACGTCCATTTTTTATTATTGGAGTTACATCAATAGTTCTTTCATTCCCATTAATCCAAATTTTTTTTAATCCTATTTTAAATTTTATACTTACGTTATCTCTCGACATATATACTAATTGTTCCTCATTATGCCATGATACAGCATATCCTAAACTCTCCGAAACTACTCTAACAGGTACTAATACTCTGTTTGATGAAATAATAGGTGGAGCATCACTATAAACCAACTTCCCATCAATAATAATTTTTATAGGCTGATCTAATGCTAATATAGAACCTGATGAAACAAATAAAATAACTAGTGTGAGTAGTACAATGCAAGCTTTCCTCATTTTTAAACCTCTCTCATTATTTTTCCTATAAAATTAGACAACCCTAATATCTGAAAGTTGCATCACTAGTAGTACTTACCATTATTTACACACGGTTAATTATCCAGATATGATATTACTCCCACTTCCACAAGTGGGGGGGAAATGAATTTAGGATAAGTCTCCTAGAATTCAGGTGGAGTTAAAGAAAACTTGATTTACGCAAGTTTAAACGTAGCGTAAGTCTTAGTTGCACTTATACCTTTAGGTGAAAAACTCCATCTGAATAAAGTTCGGCTTTATAATAGCCAAAAACACTTATTCACCTTTTCTTTATTAGTGAATATTCTGTTATAAACGCCTAGAGTAAGGAGGTTTAAAATATGAGCTTAAAAATTAAACAACTTTTAGGATACACTAACCACGATTCCTTTGGCTATGCAACTGCAATCGCTGATATAAACGGTGATGGAAAAAACGAAATAATTGTTGCTGCTACAAATAAAAATAAAGATGGTGCAATTATTTACATTTACTCGGGAATATCCTATAAATTAATTAAAAGACTACAGATTGGAAAGAAGAAGGTAAATACTATTAGACTTCTTGCTGTGGATATTAATAACGATAACGTTAAAGAATTAATCATTGCCATTACTTATCAAGATCTTAGTGGGGAAGTTAAAATTATATCGATTAAGAATAATAAAACAATCTATCATCTAAAAAGTCCCCTTAAGTATGATGCCTTTGGTTTTTCTATTTCCACTGGTAATGTTAATGTTGATGAATTTTCCGACATAATTATTGGGGCACCTAATCCAATAAAAGGTGGAAAAGGTATTGTTTATGCTTATAGTGGAAAGGATGGCACGTTGATTAGAAAATTTTCATCAACCATTCCTAGAGACTATTGCGATTTTGGTACTTCGATTACTACAGCAGATGTTAATGGTGATGGCATTGACGAAATAATAATTGGTTCACCTGGAATTCCAAAAGGTGAAGTATTTGTTTACTCCACAGTAAATGGATGGCTAATTTATAAATTAACAGGCGAACCCGGTTTTGGAACTTTAGTTTATTCAGATGATATTAATGGAGATAATTATAAAGAACTCATAGTTACTACAAAAAATCTTGAAGGAAATATAGTTTCTGTCTATAATAATAACTTCAGACATTTATACGATATTAAAAACAATGAGGTAGATATTGGTTTTGGAGAGACTTTAACAACAGGTGATATCAATGGAGATAATAGAAAAGAATTGATTGTCGGTGCCTTTGATGCAAACCATAAAAGAAATAAATATACTGGCCAAGTAACTATTTATGAAGGATCAAACGGTAAGCAACTCCACAAATGGTATGGTAAAGAAACAAAAGAACAATTTGGTTTTTCTTTATGTTCAAATAAAATTCATTACAAAAATAAAGATGAGTTATTAATTGGTTCTCCCCGAGAAATTCTTAAGAAAAAAGGAAGTATCTATATAGTATCTGTAGATTAGTTTACTGTAATAATAATTTAACCTGTTTTCATTAACTAATAGTTAAGAAAACAGGTTTTTTTCGGTACTGAGAAAATTTATACCTTTTTGTTTCATACACAAATTATTTTACACTATCCTTAAGTTTAGCCTTGTCTATCCCCTTTAACTCTGGGCAGTATTTTCCTCAAATTTATTTCTTCTCTTTTTTTCCAAGTACTTTCATCTTTCTCATCAAACTTTTCAAGAAAACTAATTACTTCCTTTGTTAATTGTGTTGGAGTAGATGCCCCTGCCGTTACTGCTACTGTCTTTACTCCTGTTAACCAATCAATATCTAGTTCAGAAATATCAGCTATTCGATAAGCTTTAACACCAGCTACTTCTTCTGCAACCATTGCTAATCTGTTTGTGTTATTACTTCTTGGATCCCCAACAACAATAACAATATCACAGTCCTTTGCTTGCTCTGCTACAGCCTCTTGCCTCATTTGTGTTGCCATACAAATTTCATTATAAACTCTAGCCTTAGGATACCTTTCAATTGCTTTATTCATAATATGTGCTATATCCCATTGACTCATCGTAGTTTGATTAGTAATTAAAACTTTTTCAGGATTTATTTGTAGTTTTTCAATATCTACTTCGTTTGTAACCAAATGAACATGTTCTGGTGATACACCTATTGCCCCTTCAGGCTCTGGATGCCCATTCTTACCAATATATATAACCTCGTAACCACTGTTTGTCTTATCCTCAATTAATGAATGAGTCTTTGCAACATCGGGACACGTAGCGTCAATTATAGTTAGACCTTTTTCCTCTGCTTTTTTTCTTACTTTTGGAGACACACCATGAGCTGTAAGAATTACTGTACCAGTTTCTATTTCATCTAAAAGAGCAATTCTATCTTCACCGTCTAAAGAGATTATTCCTAATTCATTAAATGCCTCAACAACATGACTATTATGAACTATCATCCCTAGTATATATATAGGTCTAGGTAAGTTTTTATCTAAAGCAACATTTTGAGCCAATACCATGGCATCAACTACTCCATAACAATAACCTCTTGGAGTTATTTTCTTTACATTCAATATGAAACCCTCCACTCATAATTAACAAACTACTCTTCAATATTAATACTATCTAATTCAGAAACATATGGTTTTATATCAATTAAATAACTACCATTTATTGCGTCTAGCCCTTTAACGGTGATAACATTCTCCTTTTTATCAATAACTTCAGCAATACATAAGGCTATTGGATTTGGACGATTTGGAGAACGTGTGCTAAATACTCCTCTTTCTTCTTCTAGGTTAGATGGTGTAGTAGTTAATAGTTTAGTTCGATCTGATTTATCCTGCCAGTATAAAACAATAAGATATTTCTGTTTATCTATGTCTTTTAAACCTTCTATAAATTCTTCAAATATCTTAATTTCCTGTATTTCATTTGATAATCGTCCTTGTTTAGGTGCTTCTCCTTTACATGTATAATTACTATATATTACTCCTATTGGCTTTAACTCCATATGATTTCACTCAATTCTAATATTTTCAATTACTATTTAATTTGCTTTAAAACATTTGCCATTTCAATTGCGCTTAATCCTGCATCCCATCCTTTATTTCCAGACTTCGTGCCAGCCCTTTCAATAGCTTGTTCAATTGAATCTGTAGTTAATACACCAAATATAACAGGTATATCAGTTTGTAAGCTCACATTCGCAACACCTTTTGCAACTTCTGCAGATACGTACTCAAAATGTGGAGTTGAACCACGTATTATGGCAGCCAATGTTATAATAGCATCATATTTATTGGTATTAGCCATTTTCTTAGCTGATAATGGTATTTCATAACCGCCCGGCACCCATAACTCATCAATATCCTCTTCATTTACTCCGTGTCTAGTTAAAGAATCTATTGCTCCACTTACTAATTTGCTAGTAATAAACTCATTAAATCGACCCACAACAATACCTATCTTTAGATCGTTTCCTATTAAGTTACCTTCATATCTTTTACCCATAATAATCTACCCCTTTTTCGCTTTAGTTAAAACTTACATTTAAAGATTTAATAGATGCCCTAATTTTGTCTCTTTTGTTTTCAAATAACTTATATTTTTTGCATTTGGCTCAATTATAATTGGAATTCGTTCAACTATTTCCATTCCATAACCTTCAAGTCCTTTTATTTTACGTGGGTTATTAGTTAATAATTTAATTTTTCCTAATCCTAAATCCTTCAATATTTGAGCTCCAATCCCATAATCCCGTAAATCAGCAGGAAATCCCAGCTCATGATTAGCTTCTACCGTATCAAAGCCCTCATCCTGTAAATGATAAGCCTTTAATTTATTCAACAACCCTATACCTCTTCCTTCTTGTCTCATATATAACAAAACCCCGCTGCCCGCTTCCTCAATCCTACTTAGTGCCTCATGTAATTGAGGACCACAATCACAGCGTTGTGAAGCAAGCACATCTCCTGTAAAACATTCTGAATGAACTCTAACTAAAGTCGGAATTTCTTTGCTTATTTCTCCTTTTACTAGTGCAATATGCTCCTTATCATCAATTTCATTTGTATATGCCACTGCTCTAAATTCACCGAACTCAGTTGGTAAATTTACTTCTATCTCTTTTTGAATTAATACTTCTTTTTCTCTTCTGTATTTAATTAAATCTACTACAGTTATCATTTTTAAGTTATGTTTTTCTGCAACTTTTTTTAAATCAGGAACTCTAGCCATTGTTCCATTTTCATTGATAACTTCACAAATTACTCCCGCTGGATAAGAACCACACAATTTAGCTAAGTCAACAGTAGCTTCTGTATGACCTGCGCGGCGTAATACCCCCCCATCTTTAGCAACAAGTGGGAAAATATGCCCTGGTTTTCTAAAATCCGAACTTTTGGAATGAGAATCTATTAATACTTGAACAGTTTGCGACCTTTCAAAAGCTGATATACCAGTAGTACTTTCCATATTGTCTATTGAAATTGTAAACGCCGTACCGTGTTTATCAGTATTCCTTTCAACCATCTGAGTTAATTCTAATTCTTTAGCTCTTTGTATAGTTATTGGAGCACATACTAAGCCCCTCCCCTCTTTTATCATAAAATTGATAACATCTGGGGTTGCTTTTTCTGCAAGAGCAACAAAGTCTCCTTCATTCTCTCTATCCTTATCATCTACAACAATTATTATTTTACCTTTTTTTAGTTCCTCTAACGCCTCTTCTATTGTGTTAAACATCCTTCATTCTCCTTATTAAAAGCCATTTTCTTTTAGAAAAGCTTCTGTAATATTTTTAGTTGCTTTTATATCAGAATAACTTAACAATATATTTTCTACATATTTACCTAACATATCTACTTCAATATTTGCAAGTTGACCTATCTCTTTTTCAACTAAGTTTGTATTTTGTAATGTATGTGGAATAACCGATACGGTTAAAATTTCTTTTTCTATATTTACAATTGTAAGACTGATTCCATCGATTGAAATAGAACCCTTTGAAATCATGTACTTTAATAAAGAGGAATCAACTTTAAATTTTAAGTATATTGCATTGTCTAATGCTTTCTTCTCAACCAGAGTAGCAATCCCGTCAACATGACCCGCTACAAAGTGCCCACCAAATCTATTACTTGCCTT
>CAZIGM010000015.1:0-37806 GCA_964538675.1 uncultured Bacillaceae bacterium
AATACAATTTATATATATAAATATTATCATACACTCCAATTCACATCAACAATATATGGAAATATAATTGATATAGGATAGTAAATTTTTGATACTAGGGTTGTTAAAAGAGGGTGGATAAAGAGTCATCCTCTTGATAAATGGGAATCTGGCATTTTAAAAAGTGTTGGAGAAACTGAAATTCGTTTATTTATAATTGATAACAAAGTAATTAGAGATATTACAAAAGTAACAAGTAATACCGGTCATTAGAAGGATTGGATGGACATAACTAAATGAGAAATTAGATACAGTAATTCAAGTGTATTTTCAAATAAGTACAAGAGCATTTTAATAATAGTTAATGAAGGTCCATTGAATTATTATGTTGAGGGAAAGAATTCCTAATGGAATAAGCAGTAAAAATGAACTATCTGATCAAATTTGAAATGGAAGGTGCAATTGGATAAGGAAATTATTATGTACTAAAATTAAAATAGATTAAAAACGAATATATAAAAACGACTTTCAATTAAGGGAGTCGTTTTTCACTTTTCCTAGGATCATTTATAAAATTATAAAACGTTGTTTATGTTAAAAAGCAAAATATGTCGAAAAATGTAAAGAAGACAACAATATAGATAATATGGAAAAATATACTTGACAAAAAACTGGGGGGGGGGTAATATGATTATATATGCAAAAGGTATTATTTGCATAATATATATGAATGTGGGTAGGAGGCGAATTAAAATGAAATAGATATTATCAGTAGTTTTAGTAACTTTTCTTAATTCTTTTGTACTACAATCATTTCAATGAGTGTGGAGAAGTGAATTTAGGATGAGTCTCTTTAATATCGAGAAATATGTGATATAAATTTGACTTTATAGCATTTCAATCTAAAGTGTAGATAAGGATATTATTAAGATTACGAGGAAGTGAAACTATTAAACAGTTTAAGTATATGTAGTAGATACAGGTAACTATCTGATAAACCTGCAACTAATCTAGCAAAAAACCCTGATATATTCTATATGTATTTGTCAACTGAAAAAAGTCCGCCCCTTCACGCTCTCATTCAAATAGGGCACATTATTCCTTAGTTTTTATAAGTAGTCAAGTAGTTCTTTAAATAGTAGAGTATATTAATTCACTAGTTTTTATGTTTCAGGCTATACAGGTTGAATTTTGAATAATAACATTACGATTCATTGGTAGCTATGCAACTTACAGTGGTATCTTAATGGTATATATCATGTTGCAGGTTCTGTAGTTCAGTGAAGTAAATCCTAATTTTCAAAAGTAAAAATTAAGGACTTATTAAACGGCTTAGCTATCTATTTAGGAGATTCTTATGAGTATGGTAGTAGAATTGTTATATTTTGAAATCAGTAAATAATTAAAATTATTATTTGGAGGGATTTATTATGAAAAGAATTTTTTTCTTATTTGTAGCAACTTTATTGTTGATACCTGTTTTTCCCGTTGATGCTGAGGCTCAAGAGGGGTTCACAGATACGGAAATTATTAAGGAAATAGAGCGAATTGCCAATTCCTATGATCTGTATGAACCATTAAAAGAAAAAGATGCTAAGTTTATTGAAAAGTATGCTGATATGCCAACTCAGAGTGACGCTGTAGGGATTAATGGATATAATTCTATTAGCTTCGACGAGACCAAGTACAATACATCTGGTACTGTAGGGGTGTGGATAACGGGAATGTGTTGGGCAGATATTGGTATAATAAATAATAGCTTTGGTGGAAATTTTAATACTTACGTTATTTTAGGAGGTTCGCGAGTAGATAAAATTGTAAATACAGTTAGACATACAGCCTTTGGATTGATAGGGTCAGGAGGTATTGGAAAGGTATACGATGGAAGTATAACGAATACCTGCTATTCCAGTGTTTGTACTACAAATAGTTCTAAGTCGTATGTTGCTAGCGTAGCATATTCTTATACTTGGGTATCTGCTACAGTTTATTATGACAACGGTAGTATTTTGACCGTAGGGTCCCAATAATCCTTGACAATAGTATTTTGTAAAGGTACGGAATATTTATCCCGCATTTAAGGTGCCGTAAAACTCCCACTTAAAGAATCTGTGTATTCATAGCAATTTTAAGTGGGACATAACGGCACCTAAATGTCCAATTGGTTCAAGTAATAATCAGTGGGGGATGAAGAAAAAACCCAACTGATTGAAGGTTCACTTTATAAATCTATATAGTTATGCATTATTTTAATATAAGGGTGCATGATTTATTATTGTAGTCATTAACTGTTATCCTAATACTATAAAAGGAAAGGACCTGATTTTATGTCAGTACAAAATTTTAGCATTATAGGGTTTATTATACTTATTGTTGGAGTAATTTTGTTTTTTTGGGTTATTCGTAAATTATTTAATTGTTCTCAACGGAAATAAGATAGAACAAAGAACTAATTGAGCATTTGTAATCAACACTACTTTCATTTATGAACTAGCCGAGAATGCTCGTAACTTTAGTTATGCCCCAACTGACATATATTAAACTAAAAATGAACAACAAATCCTTTAAATATATTGAATTAAGATATGTTAAAATATAGAAGGTGTGTTTTTGTATGTCAGAAATATGTTTGCTCTTTATATTAACGAAATAAATACTATCCTCGATATGGTTAATCCGTTATTACCAGTTAATAAATATAGCAATGAAAAAGATAAAGAAAAGTTAGATATAGCTAAAAAATGGGTAGTAGAAAATGAAAAAAGCAGTGTTGCAAATAAATTATTAAAAGAAAATGAAATTATCTTGGTATTTGGACCAGTGCGAATGGTTAATCAAGAAAATTGTGTAATAGATTTGTTGGCATATGAAAGGCAGGATACTAATGATAGAAAGGGAGAAGTTTATCCTAGACCAATTGGGAAAGATTCTTATTTTAAATATATGTATATTGAGATGAAGAATAATAATGGTGTATGGGAAGTTAGTGGTTATGAAAATGTATTTTAAAAAGAATTATAAAAATTTGCCTTATAAAACTATTTTTATGAGGTAAGGTTGAAAAAAGTTGCAATCATTAGTTCAATAGTTTTAATATTGATAGTTTTATTTGGTTATTGGTATATCCAGAATTCTTTATTAGATAACCAACAACAAATTATAGAACAAAAAGCTCTGACTATAAGCATGGCAATATAAAAATTAAAGGAGAGTGTTTTTTGTTATGGGTAAAAGAATATTTTTATTATGTATCAATATTATATTTCTGTTAACTATTTTTGGATGTTCTACTTCTGATGAATCTAATACAATTGATATAATACCAAGTAATGTAAATTTAACAATTGGAGTTGTTGGTAATTTTCCTGAGGTAAATGAAAAAAATATTACATTTAAGCAATATACATTAGAGCAGTTGAATGAAAAAATTGATCCAAATCTTAATGCATTATTTATAATGCCAAATTATTTAAAAGAAGCAGCAGAACCTCGATTTGCAGAATTGTATAATAATCTACCATATCCAACTTTTTTTATTGGATCAGAAAAGTTAGTTTATGCTTAGTTAATGAAGATGTAACATATGAAACAGCTTACTCAGGAGATAAACTAATGTATACCCGTGGATTTTTTAATTTAGATAATGAAAAATATTTGGGTTGGGAAATTGGATTATATAATGATGTAAAAAACGAAGAAAATATAAAAGCGATGTACACTAATGTATTTGAGACAATAAATAATTTAAGTAAATATAAGATAAAATAAGACATTTGCTTATACAATTTTTTTAATATGTGGGAGGTATTACAATGGATTTAATATATCGACTGATATTAAATCCATTGTAATATGTGGGAGGTATTACAATGGATTTAATATCAGTCGATATATTACTTCTTGGTTTTATATTCTCAATATTTGCAGGCGGATCATCATATTTTAAAAAGAATTGCCAAAAGCTATAAAAACCATAAAATTTTTTTTAAGAATATAATAAAATTTACCGCAGTTTTTTATTTTTTTTCGCTATTATTAAATAATATATTCGGATGATAAAATCTGTTATTGAAATAAAAAAATATTATCATATTTTTCTCATAATAATTTCTTCATGTTTAGCTACCTGTTTCTCTATTCTGTCTAGCTTTTCAGAATTCTGTTTATACCCATCAAATAAAGCATCTAACTTCTGTCCATGATCATTTTCAATCCGAACTACAGTATTTTCAATACTACTTAATCTGTTTGTAATACTTTTCTGTCCATTCTCAACATTACCTAATCTGTCTTTGGTTTCTTGTAAATCAATATAAACCTTTTCTAATAAATTAAATATTTTTTCTTCATTATTCATTTCTTAACTCTCCTATCTCATTATTATAAATTCAATAATTATTAAATATTTGTGTTTTTATTCTGTAAATTCTTCACCATTATAATGAGCTACTATGTATGAAAACAAATAAATAAATCTATTAAATATTGCTATTCTAAAAATATTATATCATTTTTTTTAGTAATAATATGCTGATTTATATAAGAAGACTGTTCTTAAGTTAACTTAGTTATATTATTAAAATATTATCACATACATCCAATATATTACAATAGTAAAAGAGAAATTAATTATTATGTAATTTTTGAAATCAAATATACTGATTAATAAAATTTGAAATAGATGTTGTGATAGGTTAATATAAAAAAGTAAATTCTTAATTGATTTATGTATCTATATATAGTTTTTTTATTTAAAAATAAGACTTTAGCACTAGAAAATGATATAATTTGGGAATATTTTGAGCTTTGGAGTGAAGGGGAAAACATGGATTTAGTATTACTTTTTAGTTTAGGAGTTATAGCTGGAACGATAGGTAGCTTAGTTGGTCTTGGTGGAGGAATAATAATTGTACCATCATTATTATATCTTCAATCATTAGATATTTTAAATTATTCATTAGAGCACCAAGATATTGTTGGTATATCACTAATGGCAATTATCTTCACTGCATTATCATCGACCATATCTAACTATAAAAACAAAAGAGTAGATATAAAAAGTGGTCTAATTTTTTTTATTGGAGTTGGTCCAGCAGTAATATTAGGATCAATAGCTAGCGAGCATATAGATGAAAGACAATTTTACATATTATTTGGACTTTTAATGCTTCTTACAACGTATTTACTAACCATTAAGGATAAAATCAAACCAGTTAATCTTAAGTGGAATGTTATACGGCATTATGAAAGCAATGGTATTCAATATGAATATGGCTATAATATATACTTTGGTATTATTATTTCGGGAGTAGCTGGATTTTTGGCTGGATTATTCGGTATTGGTGGAGGGTCAATTTTAGTTCCAATGATGATTATCCTTTTTAAGTTTCCTGTTCATGTTGCTACTGCTACGTCAATGTTTATTATATTAATGTCATCGTCTGTTGGAAGTGTTTCGCATATTCTTCTAGGAAATATTATCATATCTTATGTAATATTCATTGGTATAGGCGCGTATATAGGTGGGAAAATCGGACCATTTATTTCATCAAAAGTGAGTAGTAGTTCGCTTATAAGCATCTTAAGAGTAGTTATAATTATAATTGCAATTCAGATGATATTTAAGGGAGTATAAAGAGATAAGTGAAATATATTTAATAATATAGTGGGTAAAATATAATATGAAACGTAATCTAATTTTTGAATGGAGGTAATAACATGGGATTTGTTGATGAGATATATGAAATGTATAAAAGTCATTTAACAGGTGATGAAGGAGATGCAATAACATTGGTATTAAATTTACTCCATGATCACAAGAGAGAAGAGATATTAAGTAAGATTAGTGAAATGGAGGATTATGAGATATATCAAATGTTTAGCATCTATTTAATTGAAGCATTGAAAGTAAAGATTGCAGAGGAAGATATCCGAGTAATAAAGTCTAAACAAAACTCTTCTGATTCTAGATATCATTAAAATAGTAATAATTAACTATTTTTTTATTATGAAATTTTATTTATAATGGAAAGGTAGTATTGAAGAGGGGAAGCTATCTATGAGGAGAATATCAATTAGAAATTGTAAACCGGGGATGATTCTTGCTAAACCAATATATAACGAAATTGGGCGCACGCTGATAGGGAAAGAAGTTACAATGACAGAGGGATTAATAAATAGATTAGATATGATGGGTATTGATTCGGTATTCATTGAGGATTCTCGAACCGATGATATCATTGTTGAGGATGCAATAACAGAAAGAACTAGACAAAACGCTCTTAGTACAATTAAAGAAACTTTTAAAGAGTTATACGATGTAAAATTAATTAAAAAGCCTGTAATGAGAGGGAATTTAGCTAAATCGTTTAAATCGGTTTTAAATATGATTATTGAAGATTTGAAGTCTAATCAACAAGTTATGCTTATGTTATCTTCAATATATGTAAAAGATTTATATCTATATAATCATTCTTTGAATGTATCACTATATTCTATTTCTATTGGGATGGGTAAAGGATTAAATCATCAACAATTACTAGAATTAGGCTTAGGGGCACTATTACATGATATAGGTAAAACATTGGTTCCTTTGTCTATTTTAGAAAAAAAGGGTCCATTAACTGAAGAAGAATATGATTTTGTAAAGAAACATTCGAAAGAGGGTTTTGAGATATTACGTAAAGAGCATGGTATCCCATTAACTTCGGCACATTGTGCATTTCAACATCATGAGAGGATTAACGGTAAAGGTTATCCTCGTGGGTTAAAGGGAAATGATATACATAATTTTGCAAAAATTGTTGCTATTACAGATGTTTATGATGCTGTAGTTAGTGAAAGGGTATATAAAAAACCAAGACTTCCTCATGAAGGATTGGAGTTATTATTTACTGGTGTTAATGAGGATTTTGATATGGAATTAGTTAATACATTTAAAAATACTATTGCTATATATCCTATTGGGACAAGTGTAACATTAAGTAGTGGAGAAAGTGGTATTGTGGTAGATGTTAACAATCAATCTCCTTCACGTCCAATTATTCGTATATTGGAAAATAAAGAAAAACAGGAACTTAAGGATTATTATGAAATAGATCTTTCTAAAGAATTGTCAAAGGTAATAGTCCAATGTAGTAATCTATAATTATTATAAGCGTCTTAAAATTGGACATTTTATACATAATAACAGACTGAAGAAAATATTCTAGTTCAAGGCACGCTGAAATCGAGGAACGGAGCTTACCAAACGTAAGTGAGTACCGAAGATTTAAGCAGTAACGCAGAAATCGGATATTTTCTTCAGTCTGAAGGCGTCCTAGTCGTGGGACGCCTTCTTTATTTCATAACTAACAGCTCTTTTAGTTTTTAAATCAAGTTCAATTAACCCACATGATTTTGACTCTCCGCAACCTTGCTTCATAAAACAAGGCATGTTTAAGTCTCCAAATAATCTCGGTGAAGTGTCTATTAATTGATTCGTTATTGAACGATATAATAATCTAATTTCATTTTGTGCTCTTAAACAAAGCCTTTTCATTATATGGTGTCTCCAACCAATCGCATTTCTTGAATCAACATATATTGTAGCGATACCAAGTGGTAGAATGGACCTCGCCAATTCGTTTTCCATAATCTCTTCATCTGTATAGTGATTATATAATTCAAAAGCTTTTTCATGATGGTATATCCAATTATTTAGCTCTTGTTCTTTGCTTAATTCTTTTAGTACAGGAGGAATGTAGTATTCAAAACCCCCGCCCTTTAATCTAACGTAACGTAGACTTCTTTCATCAAATGTTGCATGTCTAGCCCTCATATCTTGTCTAGCAACAAATATTGGAACTTTTTTAACAAAAGAAAAAATATTATGCTCGAGAACTGTATTATGTCCACTATCACGGCAATGATTTACTATTCCTAAATGTGGTTTACTTTCATAACATAACGAGCCTGCTTCAGCTGCAAATCTATCTGCATCTTCATTCCACTGAACTAATTTAGCTGAATTTATTGGTAAAGCTCTTGCTAACTCTACTAATGTAGAATATTCCATTCCATTATATGTAAAATCGATAGTCATTTTCTCAACCCCCATTTTATTAATTTTAACAGAACTTATTATATTTTGGATAAAAATTTTAAATAAAAGTTCAGTTGGTATTGATTAAAGAATATGTATTAATGTAGGGGGGATTAGCGTGGCAAGATGGGGGCAAAAAAAAATAAATATAAACAAAAAAAATAGAATGTTTAGTTATATTGTAATATTTATTAGTATTGTTTTTTTTACCTTTGCCTATGTTGAAAGTCAATTAGAACCTATTTTAATGAATATTGCAAAAGCAAGAGTAAAACAAATCACAACTAATGCAGTTAATGATGCGATTTCGATTAAAATTGCACGAAATACAAATTTTGAAGATTTAATTCAATTTGAATTAGATAATAACGGAAATGTAAGAGCTGCAATTTTTAATTATAGCGAGTTTGCAAGAATAGTCGGAGAAGCAACAACACAAATTGAAGATACATTAAATGATTTAGAGAAATTAGAGGAGTCAATAAAACTAGGTGTAGTTCTTAATAGTGATATATTAGCTAATATGGGTCCATCAATTCCAATATCTGTTATACCAGTTGGTTCTGTTCAGGTTAGCCCAAGGGCGGAATATCAAAATGCGGGAATAAATGTTGTAATAATGACAGTGATGATTGATATTCGGACTGAAATACAAGTTGTTATCCCATTTGTTACAGAATTAACTGTAATAAATTATTCAATACCAATAGTACAATCACAAGTCTTTGGAGATGTACCTCAGTTCTATTATGATGGAAAGGGAACATATTATGGAGATACTAATGGTTCAGGTACATTGCCTATTCAAATCTATCCAGAAACAATAATACCAAACAGTGAACAAATTGAGATAGAGTCTGAACCAGTTTCGTCTAGTTCGATAAATACCCAACCAGTACTTGGGTTAGAAGAGTTTTATCCAATTATAGCTAATTAATATAGTAAATTATATAAAATTATTTATTTTTATATAATTTAGCTTTATATCTTGATTTAATTAAAATAAGTTGTGTATAATAGTTCCAAATAAAATATTTAAAAAATTAATGATAGGGAAAGTAATTAAAGGGCAGGTAATAGCGAGTCGGAGTGGTGGAAACCGATACCATAACTTTAATGAAGCGCACCTTTGAAATATTTAGCTGAAGTATATAGGCTAAATCGGTTTAATTCCGTTATCAAATGAAGGGGTTTGACGTTTTTCGGAGTTATGTCAATCAAAAAGGGTGGTACCGCGAGAATATGCCTCTCGTCTCTTTGAGATGAGGGGCTTTATATTTTCCAGATATGATATAAGACCCCCACATAAGATGTGAGGGGAAATGAATTTAGGATAAGTCTCTCATAGCACGACTAGACACAATAGTGTCTTAGCGTGACTTGTGCCCTAGGGTGCTAATATCGCAATAAACGCGATAAAAGTTCGACTTTATAAATGGAGGATTGAATATGAAAAAATATGTATCAAGTGTATTAATTAATCATGTGGATTTAAGTGAAGGTGAAGTGTTATCTTTATTGGAGATACCTCCTAATCGTGAAATGGGGGATGTAGCATTTCCTTGTTTTTCACTTGCAAAAGCCTTTAGAAAATCTCCACAAATGATTGCAGAAGAATTAGCATCAAAAATTACAGATGATTATTTAGAGGCCAAAGCTATTGGACCTTATCTTAATTTATATTTTAAAAGATCTGAATATGCTAATAAATTATTAAATAAAATATTAGATAGTAAAGGGAATTATTGTGAAAGCGGGATTGGTGATGGCAAAACAGTAGTTGTTGACTATTCTTCCCCTAATATTGCTAAGCCTTTTAGTTTACCCCATTTACGCTCAACAATGATTGGTAATGCAATAGTTAATATACATAAAGCATTAGGGTATAAGGTGGTAGGCATAAATCATCTTGGTGATTGGGGTACACAATTCGGAAAAGAAATTGTGGCCTATAAAAAATGGGGAAATGACGAAAAAATTAAAAAAAATCCAATACAAGAGCTAGTGAGCTTGTATGTTAAATTTCATGAAGAGGTTGAAAAAGAACCCGAACTAGAAAATGAAGCACGTATATGGTTTAAAAAGCTTGAAGATGATGAGAATGAGGCAGTTCATTTATGGAAGTGGTTTGTAGAAGAAAGTATTAAAGAGTTCGAAAAAATATATAAGCTTTTAGGTGTTCATTTCGACCATTATATGGGTGAAAGCTTCTACAATGATAAGATGGATCGAGTAGTTAATGAGTTAACTGATAAAAAATTGTTAATAGAGAGTGAAGGGGCTCAGGTTGTTGATTTATCTGAAGATGATATGCCTCCAGCAATTATTAAGAAGAGGGATGGTTCTTCAATATATGCAACAAGAGATTTAGCTGCAGCTTTATATCGAAAAGATACTTTTGATTTTGATAAGGCTTTTTATGTAGTGGGAAATGAACAAAAACTACATTTTGAGCAAGTATTTTCAGTATTAAAGAAAATGAATTACTCTTGGGCAGATAATATGGTTCATGTTCCGTTTGGGTTAATGTTATTTGAGAGTAAAAAAATGTCTACACGTAAAGGAACAATTGTCTTACTTGAAGAGGTATTGCAAAAAAGTATTGAGATGGCAGATAAAATTATTGAAGAGAAGAATCCACAATTACCAAATCGAAAAGAAGTTGCTGAAGCAATAGGGGTAGGTGCAATAATTTTTAATGATTTAAAAAATAATCGGATGCATGAGGTAAATTTCTCTTGGGAAGAGGCATTGAATTTTGAGGGTGAAACAGGTCCTTATGTTCAATATGCTAATGCAAGAATTCAAAGTTTACTAAAAAAATCGGATTTTCATGAAAAGGATTTAAGTAATATTAATGGGCAATATATTGAAGGTGAAAGTGCTTGGGAATTAATTCATACTTTAAGTCAGTACCCTGATATTTTGTTAAGGGCGGGGAATAAAGCCGAACCATCTGTTATTGCAAGATATTTATTAGATGTAAGTGCTGAGTTTAATCGTTTTTATCATCAAGAGCGAATAATTATAGATAATATTGAAGAACAAAAAGCTAAATTAGCATTGTCTAAAGCTACATCGCTTGTATTACAGCATGGATTAGGTATTATGGGATTAAAAACACCAGAAACAATATAAGAAAAGTAAGAAATACTTCCTATTAAAAAAATAACAGGAAGTATTTTTTTTATTTTTTGTTATATATCCTTAAGTATGGTGTTGGGTCAAAAGCCCATTCATTTCTTCCATTATATATATATATACCGAAATGTAAATGTGGAGGAAATCTCCCTTGAGTGCCAGGTGGTCCGTATCCTGAATTACCTACATAGCCAATAGTATCACCTGGATTAACAATATCTCCCTCTTTCAAATCTTTGACAAAAGAGCTTAAATGAGCGTAATAATAGTAAATATTATTAATGCCCCTAATACCTACTCTCCAACCGCCATACTCATTCCATCCCATAATTTCAACATATCCATGGGAAACACTTCTAACTGGAGTACCATACGACGCAAATATATCCGTTCCCTCGTGTATTCTAGTACCTCCCCAGCCACGAGTATCTCCCCAAGTACTGTGATAAGAGTAATTATATCCTTTAGGAATTGGGAAAAATCGTTCAGATAATTCTAAGGTATCAACATTTTTATATATTGTTGCTATTTCATCAATTATTATTGCTGATTGTTCATTATAATAATCTTTTAACCCTTTTAAAATATTTTCTCTTTCTGTACCATATCTTAATATAAAATCTATAAAAGCAGTTAATACATCTAAATCATTATTTTTATCAGCAATAGCATCACCATCTCCATCAACGCCAAATCCATAAAAAAATTGAATATTTTCAGGGATTTGATCATTAGGATTAGGATTTGTTAAACCTGTCCATTGAGTATCTGAAAAATAAATGGCTATTAATCCTTCTTTTTTTGGTAAATCCTTTCTGACAGGTTGTATATTTCTTTCGAATTGATCAATAGCTGCTAAGTAATACCATGGTACTTGGTAAATAATCTCAAGACTTTTAAAAAGATCTAACCTAGTTTCATAAACATTTGATGTAGTATCTTTTTCAGAAGCAGAAATACTAACTGGGTTTGATGCTAATAATGACAAAATAATAATTATGTTTATAATATAATAATGTATTTTCATGTTATCATACTCCATTACATATAAAATTAAAGCATAAAACTTATCTTCTGTATTGTAGGGAATATGAACTTAACTTATGTATATAATTTTTTGGTAATCTTGACCTTAAAATATTAAACACATAGAATAGTTATATAAAACTTATCTATTTTAATTGAGGAGTAATATGATGGAAAAAGACAAAGAATTTAAGATGGGTAGAATGACGTCTGAACATGTAGATAATTTAATGTTAAAAATCGAGGTTTCACTTGATGATATGAATCCAGAGTTTTATGGGTATATAATGGACGAGTTATTTAATTTAGGTATCAATGATGTCTATATTCAGCAAGTTATTATGAAGAAAAATAGACCTGGACAAATATTAAACATTTTATGTCAGGAAGAGATAAAGGATGAGGTAGTTAATTTTTTATTTAAAGAAACTACAACATTAGGGATACGCTATACTCCATATACGGTATATAGGCTTGAACGGAAATTTATATCAGTTAAGACAGAGTGGGGAAATATTGATGTAAAATTGGGTGTTTTAGGTGGGGAAGTTGTTCAAATTTCTCCAGAATATAGTCAATGTGAAGTAATTGCTAGACAAAACAAAATACCTTTAAAAAAAGTGTATGATATAGCAAAAGAAAAAGGATATCAAGTAGTTAATAGCTAAGACTCCACTTACACAATAAGTGGAGTCAATAGATGGATTCCAAATATTTCAGTTTTGCTGAAACAAGTTCACTTTGTTATATGAATGTCTTTATGATTATCCTCATGATACTCATGAAAATGAAAATGTTGTTCTTTAAAGCTGTACTTTTGAATTTTTCCTACAATCGCCCTTAATATGTTTGGACGGTCAAGGAAATCCTTTGTGCCTGCTCCATAACCGATATTTTCTATAATTATTGAAGGTTGATCAATAAAAGTGCTATGCAAGCCAGCAATGATACCTGCACCAGTTGGGGTGGTCATTTCATAATTAACACTTGAGAAATTTATTGGAATTCCTTTTAATATTTCTAAAGTTGCTGGCGAGGGGTTTGGATAAATACCGTGTTCAATTTTTATTTTTCCAGCGCCTACTGGAATTGGAGTTGAATATATTTCCTCTATCTCTAAATCTTCTAATGCAAGACAAACACCAATAATATCAATTATAGAATCTATCGCTCCTATTTCATGAAAATGCACCTTTTCAAGTGGGATATCATGGATTTTTGCTTCTGCAATACCTATTGTTTCAAATATTTTAAGTGATCTATTTTTAACAGATTTAGACAAGTCAGATGTTTCAATCATTTTATTAATGTCTATGTAATTTCTTCTAACAGGAAGAGTATTTGAGTCAATTATAACCTCTAATTTTTTTGCAGCCATACCTTTTTTTATAGTTTGGTTAAATTTTAGTTGAAAGGGTTCAACAAGTAGTTTTTTTAATTCGTTACTAATAAATATTTCATTGGCTCCAGCATCTACTAAAGATGCTAATGTCATATCACCACTTATTCCTGAAAAACAATCAAAGTAAACTATTTTCTTCATCTATTATACCCTCTCGATTCATTAATTTATTAATTAGTCCAGCTTGATATCCAGCGCCAAAACCATTATCAATATTCACGACCGAAATACCATTTGCACAGGAATTTAACATACCTAACAAAGCGGATAAGCCAGAAAAGTTAGATCCATACCCAATACTAGTGGGTACAGCAATAATTGGCTTATTTACTAAACCTCCAATTACACTTGGGAGAGCACCTTCCATACCGGCAATAACAATAATAACATTAGCCTCACGAATAATATTAATTTTATCTATTAGTCTATGTAATCCGGCAACTCCTACATCACAAATAAGTTCTGATTTACTATTCATAGCGGTTACTGTTGATTTTGCTTCCATAGCAATTGGCAAGTCAGAGGTACCAGCACATACTATTGCTATATATCCGGGATAATGAAAATTCGAATTAGCTTTCCATAAAATTGTTTTACCTATTCTATCGAATATTGCATCAGGAAATTTATTTAATATCGCAGAACCTTTTTCTTCTGATACTCTTGTTGCAAGAACAACATCACTTCTACTATATAGATTTTCAAAGATACTGATTATTTGATCAACGCTTTTACCTTCTCCGTAGATTATCTCTGGGAAACCAGTTCGTTTTTCACGATGTACGTCTATTTGAGCAAACCCAAGGTCAATATATGTATGTAATTTCTTTTCAGCTTCTTCTATTGTTAGCTCATTATTTTTAATTGCTTTTAGGATAGTGGTAAGATTTTTATTTGGAGACATAAACTAATCCGTCCTTTTTAATTCCTCGTTAAGACTACCAGTTCGATAACCTTGTAAATCCAAAGTCACATAAATAAAACCCAAATGGTTAAGAAAAGAAACGATTCTTACATGATTAAGAATTACCTTGGGAAAGTCATTTGGGGTTACCTCAATTCTAGCTATATTACCATGATGTCTAACACGGAATTGATTGATTTCTAGATCCTTTATAAAATCTTCAGCTTTTTCAAGCTGTTGTAATTTTTCTAAAGTAATATCATTATCATAGGGAATTCTTGTGGCCAAACATGAGAACGAAGGTTTATTCCAGGTTGGTAAATTTAATCGTTTTGAGAGAGAGCGAATTTCTTCTTTAGACAGTTCAGCCTCTATTAATGGGCTTCTAACTTTTAAATTTTTAAGAGCTCTTAAGCCGGGTCTGAAATCCTTCATATCATCTATATTAGAACCATCTATTATTGTATTAAAATTACTTTCATTTGCTATTTTAATTAGATAATTAAACATATCAGTTTTACAAAAGAAACAACGTTGATCTGTATTTTTGACAATCTGCTCATTTGTTATAGAGCTAGTATTAATGATTTTATGATTTATTTTTAAATGATTTGCAAGGTTAATTGCTTCATTTATTTCTTGAGCTGACATAAACTCTGTTTTAATTGTTACCGCTAAAACATTGTTGCCAAGAACCTTATGTGCTATAGCGGTTAAATATGTACTGTCTACTCCTCCAGAAAAGGCTATTACAACGTTTTTCATTTCTTTAAATATTGATATTAGTTTTAATTCCTTTTCTATTGCAGACAACTTAATCATCCTTTATTATGATTTTTATTGTAATATCTATAGATTTTGGTTAAGAAGTGTTAAGAATAAACCGACATCTGTAACAAGACCTTTTGCTTGAGCTGAGCCACGGTCTATTAATTTATTTACAACTGCAGGATTAATATCTACACATACAGTTTTTACTCTGCTAGGAAGCATATTGCCAGTACCTATAGAATGTAGCATTGTTGAAAGCATAATAACCATATCTGCATCTTTAATCATATTTGCATATTCGGATTGTGCTTGAATTAGATCCATGATCGTATCAGGAAGCGGTCCATCATCACGAATTGAACCGGCTAATACAAAAGGCACATTATTTTTAACTAACTCATACATAATACCACTTTTAATTGTGCCATCTTTTACTGCTTCAGCTATACTACCCGATTTATTAACAGCATTTATTGCCCGCATATGGTGACTATGCCCACCTTTAATAACTTTACCTGTATTAAGGTCTATTCCTAGTGAAGTACCAAGCAAATCATATTCAATATCATGAACGGCTAAAGCATTACCAGACAAAACTCCAGAAACAAATCCTTTCTTTATAATTTCTTGAAAATGTGTCATTCCACCTGTATGTATTACAACAGGACCTGCAACAACATATATTTTGCCATCCCTATTTATTATTTCTTTCATATCTTTTGCTAGTTCACTAACAGCCAATTCTACTCTTCGTTCAGAACTAACTTCATTTATCATAAAAGCAAAGCTATGTTCAGAGTCTTGAAGTTTTTCGGTATTAATTCGAACTCCCTTGGAGGTACAAACCACAAAATCACCCGATTTTATGGCTCTTAATTTTGTTGTTATAACATCATTATCTTTAACAACAAGTACAGCATCCATTCGAATATTTTGAGCAGGTGTCCATGTCTTATTTATATAAACCTCAGTAGGATGGTTAGTTGTAGAATAGAAATCATCAGGCACGGTTTTATCCTTTGTACTAGGTTTTAATATAGCTGAATCAATATCAGGTGAGACATTAGATGCTACAGTCGAAAAAATATCCAAAATCGACTGGATGTTATCTTCATCAACAGTAATAGCAAGTTTTATAAAAGGTTTACTAATTTCATTTTCTTCAACATTTATCTCGATAATTTTGTATTTTCCGTTATATTTTTTTATTGATTCGTCTATTAATTTTAAAATATTATTATCAATTATTTCTCCTCTGATTTCTATTATCTTTTCCAATTCAAAACCTCCTTTTAAAATTATTATATATAAGTATATACTTTAAGGAGGTAATCAATCAAATGATTTTGTAAAAAAAGTCTAGAATAAAACCTAAATTTAGAATTGAATTAATGTATTATCTAATTATATTTAAAAGACTAAATAAGAATCGTTACGATTTACATTAGTTACTTGGACATGTATAATATGATTATTAATAAGTATAATTGTATATAAAATATATTTAATGAATAGGTGATTAGTTTGAGAAAAAAAAATATTGTTTTAGTGGAAATGATATTTATATTAGTAGTTATACTTTCAGGTTGTAATAATTCTAATGATTCAAATAGTCTTATAAATAGATCAGAAGATAGAATTAATATTTACACAACTCTTTATGTATTAGAAGAATTTAGTACTAAAATAGGTGGGGATTACGTAAATGTGATAAATCTTGTTCCACCAGGTGTTAGTCCTCATGATTTTGAACCATCTGCTAAAGATATTACATCATTATTTGAAGGGGATGTCTTTATCTATAATGGAGCAGGCTTAGAATTATGGGTAAATAAAGTTATTGAGAATTTACAAGATACAGATGTAGTAGCTATAAATGCTAGTCAAAACATAGAATTAATTGAAGGAATGGACAATCATGATTCAACTTATGACCCACATGTTTGGTTAAATCCTTTAAATGCGTTAAAGCAAGCGGAAGTAATCATGCAGACATTTATTGAATTAGACCCTGAACATAGTCCTTATTATGAATCAAATTATCTTCAATTAAAGGAAGAATTAATTGCTTTAGATAATAAATATGAGAATGAATTAAATAAAATAGAAAGAAAAGATTTCTTTGTTTCTCATGCGGCTTTTGGATATTTAGCTCAAAGATATGATTTAGAGCAACATTCAATAAGTGGGTTTACCTCAGAAGATGAACCGAGTTCAATTGAGTTACAGGAAATTATTAAAAGTATCGAAGATTTAAATATACAATATATATTAGTTGATTCAAATGAAATTACAAAAATATCTGAGGTTGTTGCAAAAGAGATAGGTATAAAAACAGAAAAGATATATACTGTAAGCAGTTTAAGTGAAGAGGAATTAAATTTCGGTTTAGATTATATTAAAATGATGGAATTAAATTTAGATGTTTTAATGAAGTCATTAAATGAATGATGGTGATATTTTGTTTAATAATGTTATAGATATTAGAAACTTAACTTATAAGTACGGAAATCAAGTAGTTTTAGATGATATAAATTTGGTTGTTAAATCAAAGGATTTTTTGGGATTGATTGGTCCCAACGGTTCTGGTAAAACAACTTTGTTAAAGGGAATATTGGGTTTGATACCTTTACAAAAAGGGGAAATTCATCTATTTGATAAGCCGCTTAATAAGTTTGGCGATTGGGATAAAATAGGATATGTTTCCCAAAAGGCTAATAGTTTTAATTCAGGTTTTCCAGCTACCGTATATGAAGTAGTCTCAATGGGTCTATTTGGTAGAAAGGGTTTATTTAAAGGCTTGAATAATAAAGATAAGGAACAAGTTATTGCTACGTTAGAGATTGTTGGATTAACTGATTATATGAAGCAGAGTATTGGAAAATTATCTGGTGGTCAACAACAAAGAACATTTATTGCAAGAGCATTAGTGAGTCAACCACAGCTATTAATTTTGGATGAACCTACAGTAGGTGTAGATATAGAATCTACAAACCAGTTTTATATATTATTAGAAAAGTTAAATAAAGAAAAGGGAATTACAATTATTCTCGTTTCACATGATATTGGGGTTGTTACGAATAAGGTTTCCAATATTGCTTGTTTAAATAAGCGATTACTATACCATGGTAATCCAGAGTTTTATAACAATGAATCTTGTAATATAGTACAGAATATGTATGGAAAAGATATGGAAATAGTATCTCATGACCATCATATGGGGGAGTAAATAATGTTAGAAATTTTTCAATATGGCTTTATGCAAAGAGCATTAATTGCTGCATTGATAATAGGAATAGTTAGTCCATTAATTGGTACATTTATTGTACTTCGGCGTTTATCATTTATAGGAGATACATTATCGCATACCGCTTTAGCAGGTGTAGCGATGGGCATTATTGTTGGTGTTAATCCTATTTTTGGGGGTGTGTTTTTTGCTGTATTCTCTGCATTAGCAATTAATAAACTTCGAGAAGAATACAAACATTACGAAGAGTTATCAATGCCTATTATGATGTCAGCAGGTATGGGACTTGCCGTGGTATTAATAAGTTTTTCAGGTGGCTTTACGACCAATATTTCTACATATTTATTTGGTAGTATTATAGCTGTAACCAAGACAGATTTAATAACTATCGTTGTTATGGGTATTGTGATAATTTTGGTAGTTTTTTTTCTTTATAAAGAATTACTATACATATCTTTTGATGAAGAGGGAACAAGAATAAGTGGGATTCCATATAAAAAAATAAATTTGGTTTTTACAATATTAATAGCCCTAACTATTGCAACATCTATGCGTATAGTTGGAATATTACTTATTTCTTCAATGATGATAATACCAGTAGCTACTAGTTTACAAATTGCGAAAAGCTTTAAACAAACTTTATTTCTTGCAATTTTATTTGCAGAATTCTCTAGTTTGGTTGGTTTTTTTATAGCCTACTATTTTGATTTGGCTTCAGGAGGTACGATTGTGTTAGTTAGTATTTCCTTATTGCTTATAACATTATCTGTAAAAAGAGTGCGTAACAAATATTAGTTTTATTGATAAACTTTTATTAACAAAAGTAATAAATATATGCTACAATATCTTAAAAGTAAAAGTATAGGAGTCGATATTATCAATGATACAAATGTTTGGAAATACCTATGAGCTTATTGATAACAATAAGGAAGGATGGGATTTAGAGGCATTTGAAGAAAAATATTGCGAAATTCTCGACAAATATGATTATATAGTTGGGGATTGGGGTTATAATCAATTAAGATTATCTGGACTTTATAAAAATACAAAACAAAGTGTACCAGAAGAAACAAAAATAAAGGCATTAGAGGATTATATAATTGAATATTGTAATTTTGGATGTGCTTATTTTGTACTTGAAAAAACAAATAACACATAGAATAAGGACCGCAGAAATTGGACATTTTCAACAACATGAAAGAGCTTTAGCTCTTTTTTTTCTTGTTTTTCAAGTAACATAATAGAATAATATAAGCTTGAAATTAAGGGATTAAACTCATTTCTAGAGTGTTTAGTCTCTTATTAATTCTATAAAAATTTTGCCATTATAACCCAATCAATTCCATGAATATCATTTTTTAAAATACCTTCTATGCAATAATCATTATTTGCAAAAAAATCACTAGAACGGCTATCCTTATATGATTTAAGACTTAATTTATGACATTTCTTTTCTGATGCAATATTTTCAAATTGAGAAAGCAGTTTTTTACCAATAAGCCCTTTCCCGCGATATTCCTCTTTGACCAACAACGTACTTAAATAACCTACACCACCAATTATTCTAAATTGGGAAACTCCAAATATTTCATTATCTATCCTAGCTGTTATTAGGTGTTCCTCCATTTTCCATTTTGTTTGATCAGTAAAATTAAATACCTCTTTATTTGCGGTTGGCCATTCATTCGTATAGAATTCTTTTAAATCCTTATTAAATTCTTTTTCATAAATAAAATCTACTTTTTCCATTTGTTCCCCCTAAGTAAATTTGTTTGCTTAATATTGATGTTTAGAATTATAACATATTAGTGAAAAAAGATAATGAAGTTTAAAAAAATTAGCAATATAAACAAGTTTAATATATTATTATATATATTTAATACTTTATCCAGATAAAACGTTGAAGGGAAGGATAGTGATAGTAGATGCGCAATGATAATTTATCTACAAAAGAAGAAATATTAACTATTTTAAAAATTAACGGCAATCTTTCAGCTAATGAAATCTCTAAAAAAATAGGTATTACTGAAATGGCTGTAAGAAGGCACCTTAATACACTTGAGCGTGATAAATTAATAGAATCAGCATTAGCTAGACAAACTATGGGAAGACCGATTAATTTTTATTACTTAACAGAAAAAGCAGACAATATGTTTCCCAAAGCGTACAAAAACTTTGCTAAGGAAATTCTTTATTCAATATTAGAAAATGAAGGATCTGAAAAAATCACTGAAGTATTTAATACAAGAAAAGAAAAATTTAAAGAAAATTTTCAAAAGAAAATGAATGGTATAACTAATTTAGGAGAAAAAATTAAGGAACTTGTTAAAATACAAAATGAAAACGGATATATGATTGAATTAGAAGAATTAGAAGACAGATATTTAATTAAAACATTTAATTGCCCAATCTCTGCTATTGCATCTGAATTTGGTCAGGCATGTGAAAGCGAGAAACAATTATTTAATTATATATTAGAATCAGAAGTAAAATGTACCAAGTGTTTAACGCGTGGAGACAAATATTGTATTTTTCAAATAATGAAAGAAAATATCAGTAATGTTTGACAAAATTAATGTTTTCATTTATTAAACGGATCATAATTATGTGCGATTCGGCTAGATGTAGCTGCCGCTATAGCCCCAACAATATCATCCAAAAAAGTGTTTACTTGGTTGTTCTTATGTTTATTTAATTCTCCTACAATTCCTGGTTTAATTTTATCGACATAGCCATAGTTTGTAAAACCAATACTTCCATAAACATTAACAATTGATAGTGAAATAATCTCATCTATACCATATAAACTATCATCATGAATTAACATCTCTAACAATGGAGAATTTAACATTTTATTTTCAGCTAGAATATCTAATTCAATACCAGTTATTATGGCATTTTGTATTTCTCTTTTCTTTAGAACCTTTTTTACTTGATATTCACATTCATCATCAGTAATATTTGGGAAGTACTCGCATTGAAGGTGGTAAACAATTTTAGCAATATCATTAATGTTAACCCCCCTATTTTTTAATAATTCAATAGATTTTTCATATAGATTTTCATGAGGTAAATAATCTTTCATTAATAAGTTCACCCTTTTTTAAATAGTAATATATATTTTAACCAGTCAATCATTCTTCATTCAAATTAATATAGAAAAAAAACACATGATAAAAAGCCTCTGATTTGGGTTAACCAAATTTTTCAGAGACTTTAATTTAAAAATAAGACTGATTACGGATTAATGTACTTGTTGAACTTCAACAATCTGTCCAGGAAGTTCTTCTAATAGGGCACGTTCAATACCGTGTTTTAGCGTCATTGTTGCTCCTGGGCAAGTTCCACATGCTCCTTTTAGACGCACTTTAACTATACCTTCTTCAACAGAAACTAATTCGCAATCTCCACCATCTCTTTGCAAATATGGACGCAATTTATCAATAACATCTTTAACATCATCAAATAAAGCCATACTTATAACCCCTTTCTAATCTTTTTAAGTAAAATTTTGTTTACTATTTTTTTATCATTAGCATTTTATCACATAAATATTAAATTAACCAGATTTCAATTGTTACTCAATATAATATATCTAATAAGTATTCACTGGAATATAGAAGGTATCCCGTTCAATTGGGATTTTATTTGCCCCCTTAATTAACCAAACTAGTTCATCACGTGTTACTCCTGCTTGAGTCATTGCTCCAACTGCATGACTTATTCTCTCTTCAACGATAGTACCATGTATATCAGATGCACCATAAGATAAAGCTATTTGAGTTAATTGGATACCAATGTCAATCCAGTAAGCTTTAATATGATCAATATTATCTAGCATTAATCTACTAATCGCTATTGTTTTTAAGTCATCATATGCAGATGTCCTCATTCTTATTGAGGCAGTAGATTTTTTTGGCTGTACGGCAAGTGGTATAAAAACAAGAAACCCATGATATTTATCTTGCAATTCACGAATTTTTACCATATGTATTAGTCTTTCTTCTATTGTTTCTATAGAGCCATAAAGCATGGTCGAATGAGTTTTCATGCCCATAGAATGAGCGGTTTCATGTACATCGAGCCATTCCTTTGCTGTTGCCTTATCTGGACTTAATTTCTTTCGATAATCTTCTGTTAGGATTTCAGCTCCTCCACCAGGCAATGTATCTAAACCAGCATCAACTAACTCTTCTAAAACCTCTTTAATAGATAATCCAGATAGATTTGCAAAAAATACAATTTCTGCTCCGGAATAGGCCTTAATCACAACCTTAGGATAATGTTTTTTAAGTATTTTTATTGTATCAATGTAATAACTAAAATCTACTGTATGATTATGTCCTCCAACTATATGGAATTCCCTGATATTTTCATTATATCTATTATCTACATATTCAAGTAGTTCATCCATACTCATAGTATAAGCGCCTTCTTCACCAGGATCGCGTCTATAACCGCAAAACTTACAACGTGCTTCACAAACGTTTGTGGGATTAATATATAGATTCTGAATAAAGTAAACTTTATCTTTATTTTTGTTTAGATTAACAAAATTAGCCATTTGTCCAATTGTTAAAAGGTCATTGGAGTTATAGAGAATCAAACCGTCATCTAAAGATAAGCGTTCTTTATTTTTAATTTTTTCCACAATAGTATTTAATGAAGTATCTTGATAAGAAAATAAGTCCATCTGTTTCACCTTTATTCTTTAATATATTTTTAAAGTATTATATAATGTATCTCTTTCTATTGGTATGCGGTTAGCACCTTTAATCATTTTTATAAAGGATTCTTTAGGTATCATATATGAAGATTCTGAACCTGCAGAGTGGAAAATTTGTTCTTCCATTACAGTACCATCTAAGTCATCTACACCAAAATATAAAGATACTTGGGCTAGTTTTTCACCTATTGCTATCCAAAAAGCTCTTATATGAGGAAAGTTATCTAGCATCAATCGTGCAACAGCTAACATTTTTAAATCATAAATCCCCATCGTTTCTCCGCTTAAGTTATAATCTCTAGCTAGTTTAGTATTATCTGGATGAAATGCAAAGCCAAAAAAAGCATTAAATCCATTTGTTTTATCTTGAAGTTCCCGTAAACGTATGAGATGGTCAATAACATGTTCTGGTTGTTCAATGTGTCCATAAATAATAGAGGCATTTGACTTCATGCCTAAATTATGTGTTATTTCATGTATTTTCAACCATCTGTCTGTATCAGTTTTATGACCAGATATAATTTTACGAATTTTTGGATCAAAAATTTCAGCGCCACCACCAAGAATTGACCCTAAGCCAGCTTTTTTTAATCTGATAATTGTATCTTCTAACGCTAAATTAGCAATTTTTGCAATATAATCTAACTCTACTGCAGTAAATCCTTGTACATGTATATCAGGGTTTAATTTTTTAATTATTTTAATCATATTTTCGTAATATTCAAAAGGAAGCTTGGGATTTACACCGCCAACAATATGTATTTCATTAAAACCTTTTTTAGATAATCCTGTAACTTTATCTTCAATTTCTTCTAATGACATACTATAAGCCTCTGGATCGTTTTCATTTAGCCCAAAGGCACATAAGTTACAGCCCATAAAACAAATATTAGTATAATTTAGATGTGTATTCATAATAAAAGATACTTTATTTCCATTTTTCTTGATCCGCACTTGATCAGCCATTTGACCGATTAGAAACAAATCTTCACAATTTAACAAACGAATTCCATCATCAAAAGATAAACGCACTCCATTATTAACTTTTTCTTTAATATCTATTAAATGGTCGCTTTCTATAATTGGCATAGCACTCACTTCCGTTATTCATAATTTATCGAATCATTTAACAATTATAAAACTTCTAATAAAAATGTGCAAGTAACTCAAAACAATAAAGCGAACATATGTTTGACTAAAATTGATAAACAGTATATTATATTTGTTATAGTAAATAAAAAAAGCGTAAAGGAGAACTAAGATGAAAGAAGAAAAGATAATGAAAGAAATAGAAAAATTGCGAAAAAAAATGGAAGTAAGAGCGGAAAGTTTAGGTTTAAACCATTACCAAGTTATTAAATTAAGTCAAAAAATTGACAAACTCCACACGAAGTTAGTTGAGATTCAAAAGAGTGAAGGGAAAGAGTGTACAATAAATTATGTACAAAAGAAAAAGGATGATTTCATAAAAGAAATTCGTTTCGCGTGGAATTATTAACCTTGATAAAATTCATCTATTTGAATAATATAATTTTTATTACAATTAGTACATGTAGCTATATGTATACAGTGATGTGTTCTATAATCATCATACCCATTAGTCATCTTTAAGGCGTCTATTTCTCTATATGGCGAATAAGGATCATATAGTTGTTCAAGCTTGCCATAATCATCTAACTGTTCTTGGCATAGATGACAAATTGCATTAAGTTTTATTAAGCCATTACATACTGGGCAGACATAAGACATAAGTCATTCTCCTAATTAATAAGTAATTTATAAATTATTATGCTGCAAGATATAATAACTATTCATCATGTATCATAACTTTCGAGTTACAAAGAAATAGCCCTTATAACTTTTTCATGTTATCCAGATATGATAAGACCCCCACTTCTACACAAAGTGCACAAGTCACGCTATAATGCTAAAGCATTAAGTCGTGCTATGTTTAAGTGGGGGAGAATGAATTTAGAATAAGTCTCACATAGAACGACTTGACACTTTAGTGTCTTAGCGTCACTTGTACTCTTGAGTACTAGAATTCAGGTGGAGTTAAAACTCCATCTGAATAAAGTTCGGCTTTATAAGGACTTATTTTTCAATCAAATATTCTTTCGAAATTAGCCTATAGTTTGCTTCCGTGGTGGTTGTAAGCGTTCATCTGGGTTAATGTAATGCTTTGCATTACTAACTGCTATGGTTGCTTCCCCAAAGCCTGTTGTAATAAGCTTTATTTTGCCTTTATAATTTGTAATATCTCCTGCAGCATAAATGCCATCGATATTTGTTTTCATTGTTGTATCTACCGCTATTTGATCATTTTTTATATCTATATTCCACTCAGCAATTGGTCCTAATGACGATACAAAACCGTGATTTACAATAACATCATCTACTAGAATTGTTTGTTCATCATCACCTGATTTAGGTGAAGCTATTGTTACAGATTTAATAATAGTATCTCCTTCAAGCTTTGTAATGATTCTAGGTACAATTACATTTATGTTTGAGTTATATAATTTTTCAACACTGTGCTCATGGGCTCGGAATTTGTCCCTTCGGTGAACAATAGTTAATTCTTTAGCTATATCTTTTAACATAAGTGCCCAATCAACTGCTGAATCACC
Source organism: uncultured Bacillaceae bacterium (assembly GCA_964538675.1). GTDB lineage: Bacteria > Bacillota > Bacilli > Tepidibacillales > Tepidibacillaceae > CAZIGM01. Next base: position 25,910 of record CAZIGM010000015.1, read on the forward strand.
ACCACCATATATTAAAACTTTTTTATCTTTAAAAATTTTAACGTCATCAACAAAATAGTGAAGGTTTGTTTTCTCAAATACTTTTGCATTGTCTATATCTAATTTCCGAGGTTCAAAAGCTCCTATTCCAGCAGTGATAATAATTGTTTTAGAAAGATGAGTTCCTTTATTAGTAGTAAGTGAAAAAATGCCATCATTTTGTTTTTCTAATTTCTCAACCTTTTCTTCTAAACAAACAACTGGATTGAATTGCATGGCTTGTTCTTGTAAACGTGAAATTAATTCACCTGCTTTTATTTTGGTAAATCCTGCAACATCATATATGTATTTTTCTGGGTAAAGTGCACATAATTGACCACCTAATTTTGGCATAGTATCTATTAATTTAACACTTGATCCTCTCATGCCTGCATAAAATGTAGCAAACAATCCTGCTGGTCCTCCACCTATAATTGTTATTTCATAAATATTTTTATCTTGTATCAAATTCCTTCCCACCTTTATGTGTTTTGTCATAAATACATTATAATCATTAATATTGATTATTGAAAGATTAATACCTTAAATATTCTTAGCTAAACGTTATTTGACATAATAAATCATTCTTTAATAAAATACAATTATATTATGAAGATTAAATTTTACTAATGATTGCGAATAAGTTACTTAAATTTTGGGAGGAGGAGATAAAATGAAATTATCTTCTCGTGGTCATTACGGTCTTCAAGCCATGGTATATTTGGCCAAATCAGATTTAGATAGACCTATTCCACTTAGACAGATTGCAGCTGATGAATTTATTCCTGAACAATTCCTAGAGCAAATATTAGCTGATTTAAGAAAATCAGGTTTAATAAGAAGTGTTCGTGGACCAAAAGGAGGATATTTGTTGGCGGATAGTCCAGAGAATATAGTTGTAGGTGATATCATTCGTGTATTAGAAGGATCTATGAATATTGTTAATTGTTTAGAAAAAGATGATGTAAATTGTTGTATAAAAACTAATGATTGTTCAACAAAAATTGTTTGGGAAAAACTAAAAGAGTCTATGGTTGCTGTTTTAGATAAATTTACTTTAGCAGATATAATAAAGAGTGATAATACAATAAATGATAAAAATAATTAACATCTATAATTTTTAATATCGTAAAAACAGATAATTTAACATTATTAATTTTTACGATATTTTTTTATTTTATCCAGATATTATAAGACCCCCACTTACACACAATGAGCACAAGACTCGCTATAAGTGCTTTAGCACATTAGCATGACTTGTGCTATTGAGTGTACTCTTGAGCGCTAGAATTCAGGTGGAGTTAAAGAAAACTTGATTTACGCAAGTTTAAACATAGCGTAAGTCTTAGTTGTACTTATAACTTTAGGTGAAAAACTCCATCTGAATAAAGTTCGGTTTTATTATTAAATTTTTAAAAAAAAGAGGTAAAGACGATTTTTCGTGGAATATATTAACAGCGGAATTCTTAACAGTATAAAAGAATGAAAATAAATTTTTTGGATATTCTGATGATATACTAATTATTCTTAATGTGTTTTATACTCATAAATGTCAAAAAGACTTTTCAAAACAATGTAAATCATATAAAATAGAAAAGTCATTTTTTTGTAACTAAAAATCTTTCCAAAATGGGTATATTATCTCAATTACTTGGCAAGATTAATTTTGAGAGGAGGTAGATAATAATGTCTACCATTAAAACACATAGAGCAAGAAAAATAGCTATCATAATGCTCAGTGTTACATCTATTGCTACCATTGGGTTAGTAGTAGTTAATGCCCAAATAAATAATACTAGTGATGATTTAAATTCAAATGAATTGGATAAATTATCAGATAATCTAACTGACTTAAATATAAATGATTTAATATTGAAAGAATATAATGAAGAAAATTATCAAGCAAATATTAAGGCAGTATTAGAAAGAGAAAAAGACAAAGATTTATTGACATTAATAGAGACAGTTGAAACTATGGAGATTTCAAATCTAAATCAATATAAAAAGGTTACAGTAATTGCAACAGGTTATACGGCTGGTGTAGAATCCACAGGGAAAGACATAACACATCCAGAGTACGGAATTACATATTCAGGAGTTCAAGTTCGAAGAGATGTTTATTCAACAATTGCAGCAGATTTAAAAATGTTCCCTTTAGGTACTGTATTATATATTCCTAACTATGGATATGGTGTTGTTACAGATATAGGATCAGCAATCAAGGGTAATAAGATTGATTTATATTTTGAGACAGTTGATGAGGTTTATGAACAATGGGGTAAGAAGAAAGTAGATGTGTATGTAGTTAAATATGGAGATGGAAAAGTGACAGAAAATATGTTGGACGATTTTAATCAAGTAGCTATGGCTAATTTATCGTCTTAATAACTTTTTTTCAAGGAAAGTATAAGATTAAACAATCCGTACTCTTTACAAAAGTGGTACGGGTTTGCTATTTTTAAAATTCATTGATCTGATTCAAAACATAGTGGTAGGGATTTGAGTAATATAAATTATAGGGGAGGAATTAAATTGAAAATAGAACCTATTGACTATGCTATAACTTCTGTAGAGACCGATTTAATGGCTATTGGATATTTTAAAGATGAGAGTAAATTACATGGTAGCCTTGCTGAAATAGATGAGGCAATGAATGGAGATATTGAAAGCTTAATTTCACAAAATAAAATATCAGGAAATTTCAAAAAAACAACGATCATATATACTTTTGGAAGATTACCTGCTAAGTGTCTATTAATAATTGGATTAGGTGATAAAAACGAGTTTAATGAAAATGTTATAAAGGAAATGGCTGGGGTAGTAGTAAAAACAGCGAATAAGCAAAAGGTTAAAAATATAATAACTTGTTTATCTAATATTATGGATTACGGGATTGAAGATGAAGATTTAATACATTGTTTTGTAGAAGGAACTTTTCTTGCAAATTATAGTTTTAAAGGTTATAGCACTAATAATGAAGATAAAAATCAAATTGAATCTATGCAATTACTAGTGGATTGTGAAAAGGATAAAGTAATAAAAGGTATAGAGAGTGGCACAGTTTATGCTCTAGGGACGAATATGGCGAGAGATTTAGTTAATACTCCTGGCAACTTAATGACTCCAACAGACATTGCAAAGAGAGCTGTTGAGATTGCTAATAAGTATAAAATGGAGTATGAAATACTAGAAAAAGACGACATGGAAAGACTCGGAATGGGTGGCATATTAGCTGTATCTCAAGGATCTGAACAGTTGCCAAAGATGATTGTACTAAAGTATTTTAATGCAAAAGATAGCAATAATGTTATCGGATTAGTTGGTAAAGGATTAACATTTGATGCTGGCGGAATTTCAATCAAACCAAGGAGTAATATGCACATAATGAAATCGGATATGGGCGGTGGAGCAACAGTTCTAGGAGTGATGGATAGTATTGGTAAAATGGGATTAGACGCTAATGTTATAGCAGTGATACCTTCTGCTGAAAACATGTTATCTGGAGCTGCTTTAAAACCTGGCGATGTAATAAAAACAATGAGTGGAAAAACAGTGGAAGTGATAAATACTGATGCCGAAGGGCGATTAATATTAGCAGATGGGATAACTTATATAAAGAAATTAGGAGCTACACGTATTATTGATGTAGCAACTTTAACAGGGGCAATTGTAACTGCTTTAGGAGATATTACAACTGGCGCTATGAGCAACAAAGATGATTTTATTAAAGAATTCTTCAAATGTACAAAGAAGACTGGTGAAAATATATGGCAATTACCAATCTTTTCTGAATATAAAGAGCAAATAAAAAGTGATATTGCTGATTTAAAAAATACCGGTGGAAGCAAAGCAGGAAGTATAACTGCTGCATTATTTATAGAGGCTTTCATCGAAGATACTCCATGGATACATTTAGATATAGCTGGAACAGCATGGAGTGGAAAGGAAACAAATTTAATTAAAAAAGGTGGAACAGGTGTAATGGTTCGCTCCCTAATTCAATATATAAGAGATAACATCAAATAATTTATGATAAAAAAATAGTATTCATAGAATACTATTCAGAGTGTTGACATAGTCAACAAAATCATAGGTTGTTGAAATCTCAACAGCCTGCTTAATAAAAAAAGTACTCATAGAGTACTTTTTTTATTAAATATATTAGAAGTCGTATTTAATAGTATTTTTATCAATTTTTCTTTTAAGTCCTTCAGATAATAGGGTTAGACTTAAAATACCATATGCAAATGCTAATGCAGGAGCAAATGAGATCCAAGGAGCTGATAAGAAATATTTTCTTCCTGTACCTAAAAGACCAGCCCATTCATTTGTTTTTGAGTAGTAAAGCATTGAACCTGTTTCGAAATCATATGATGCTATCGTTCCACCAATAAAAATATGAAAAATACCCAATTGTCCAAGTAACCACAAAATCTGTACCATCTCCATTGATAGTAAAATAACAAGATTAGGCTTAAGATGGGGGAAAATATGTTTACGCATTATGTAAAAGTAACTTCCACCAAGGATTTTTACACCCTCCATAAATTCAAATTCCTTTATTCGTTCAACATGACCTCTTATAGATTCTGTTAATGAGGGCAATCCTACAAAGGTCAAAATAATCCACATTAATAGTATTTGGGAGTATATTCCTATTGGACTAAGAACAACTGGACTTATAAGTATATACACCAATAAAAAAGTTGGAACTGATGACCATGTTTTATTTATGTAAGACATTATTTTTTTAAAATATTTTGGGTACATTCCTGCAATTAAGCCTAGTGGTAATGCAATAATTATTCTTGAGATGCCAATAATAAAAACAACTGAAATAGTGTATTTGGCTCCCATTAATAGTTTCGTAATAAGATCAACACCTAATTCATCAGTTCCTAACCAATGCTGCATAGATGGAGGAAAAGGTGCTGCCGTTATTTCCTTTGTTATAGGATCAGTAATTGTTGTTGTAGCACTATTCGCATCATAAGGGACGAGAAAATCTCCAAATATAGATATTAATATAAGTATTGAAGTTAATAAAATTCCAGTAGTAAGATAGATATTAGTTGATTTTAATTTATTAAACATGAAGTGTCTCCTTATTTTTAATAACTAGTTTAAGTATAATCTCTTTAATAAGAAGGATAGATTCAATCATTAGCCATAATAAAAGAATAGAAGCAGGTAAAACATCAAAGCTTCTATAGTAAGTGAAAATAAACATAGTAATTCCATAAGTATTAAATAAATATTCAACAATAAATAGATTTGATAAAGTAAGCATAAGAATGCTAGGTAGATTATTTAAAACCTCAACTAGACCATTTTTAAAGACATGCCTCCATATCACTTTATGTTTTGTTATTCCTTTAGAATAAGCTGTTAATATATATTTATTACTTAAAATATTTTCAAAGCTATGAAGTGTTGTTCTATAAATGTATGCGAAAGGAAATATTGATAGTGTTATAATTGGTAATAAAATGGCAGAATTATTTGCTGTAGTTGCGATAGAAAAGAACTTTATACCAGTTTTTTTATATATTATTATAATTGCAAGTTGAATTAACATAATAATTAAAAAATCAGGTATAGCTATAAGAAAAAAAGAAAAAAATTGAACTGTTCTTCTCCATTTATTCTTTAAAAGTAGAGACAAATATCCTGCAGAGATGCCAGATATTATACCTAAAGTAATTCCACCTAAGAAGATAATTAATGTGTTTTTATAAAAAATTAAAATATTAGGGAAAATATTTCTTTCAATAGTTCTTTCATAAATAAAATGACCACTTACTCCATAAGTGCCGAAATCTCCTTTAAACAATTGGCTGAAGTATTCAATGATGGATGAAAAAAAATGCGAAATAGAGATATCGATCGAAATTATTCTACCATAACTGAATTCATAACTATATATTGTAGGAAGTAAAGAAATAATAATGATTAATGAGATAGTTATTGCAAATCGTAAAAATAATTTAATTGTATAATGTAAGTACGGATTCATGTAATTTCTCCTAGTAGTATTTTATTTATTTTCTCATTGTATAATAGAACTTAATATTTTTATATTATTTTTTATAAAAAAATTAATATATGTTAAAATTAAATTGTTGATATATGATAATAATATAGCAACAAACATATATATCTGATTGATATAATTAGTAGGGGGAAAAAATGAAACAAGTTGATCAATTTAGAGATGAAATAATGTTAAAAGAAATAAGTTCTTTAATTGTTACTAAGGATAAAGTGGCAGTTATTAATAAAAATTGGAACCTTAAACAAGCACTTGATATTTTAATGAAATCAGGGTGGTCATCTGTACCCGTTGTAAATAGTGAAGAAGAGGTTGAGGGGATTATAAGTAAAACATTAATATTAAAATATGGTAGGTTGGAAAAAGTACCTCTGTTTCACGATTTACAAAGGAAGTTTGTTAAGGAATGTATGAAAAAGGATGTTCCAACTCTAAGTTCAGATACAACTCTGCATTATGGAATTGAATTATTGGTTGATTGGGCATATCTACCAGTAGTTAATAAAGAAAAGAAGTTTATAGGTATTCTTACAAGAAGATCAGTTTTAGAATATCTGTTAAAAGTTTTTTACAATGAAATATAAAGCCAAACTTTATTCATATGGAGTTTAAACACCACCTGAATAAAGTTTGGCTGTAGTGTAAAATACGAATTATTTTTTGTTGACTTATTGAATATATTTGATATAATTCCTTTAACGCTTAAAACCAATAAAGGATTTTTGGAGGCAAACCTCATGAGAAAAATAGAGAAGAGAATTTTTAAAGGACAATATTATTTTATATTTATCTGGGGCTACTATTATTTTAGCGCTGGTAATTTGTTTTACAAAAGAATAATAAATCTCTTTTCTAATGAGGAGCAGCAAAAATTCAACTATTGCATATAATGTAATAAACAGAAATTTTCTGAGGGCTCATTAAAGAGTCTTTTTTTATTTTAAAAAATTAAGGAGTGAAAATTATGATTCTCGTAATAAAACAGGACATACCAGAAAATGAACTTAAAAAAATAAAAAGTAAAATGGAAGACTTGGGTTGCAAAATTAATGAATCAGTAGGTGAAAATCATCTTTTATTAGGGTTAGTTGGTGATACTAGTAGTATAGATCCAAATCTGATTCAAGCAAACATTTATGTAGAAAAATTAATACGTGTTCAAGAGCCATATAAGAAAGTTAATAGATTATTTCATCCCGAAGATTCTGAAATATTAGTTGAAGGTAGAAAAATAGGTGGTAATAAATTTGCAATAATCGCGGGACCTTGTTCAGTTGAAAGTGAAGAACAGATCGTAGGTATTGCGCAGGAAATCAAAAAATCCGGTGCGGGTTTTCTTAGGGGTGGTGCATTCAAACCAAGAACATCTCCTTATAGCTTTCAAGGATTGATGTATGATGGTTTAGAATTACTTAAGTTGGCCAAAGAGAAAACGGGACTCCCAATTGTTTCAGAAATAATGTCTCCAATTCACATTGAAAGATTTATTGAAGACGTAGATATAATTCAAATTGGTGCAAGGAACATGCAAAATTTCGATCTATTGAAAGAAGTGGGAAAAACAAACAAACCTATTTTATTAAAGAGGGGTTTGTCCGCTACGATTGAGGAATTATTAATGTCAGCAGAATATATTATGGCAGAAGGAAATGAAAATGTTATTTTTTGTGAAAGAGGAATAAGAACATTTGAAACGTATACAAGAAATACTTTGGATATAAGTGCAGTTCCTGTTATTAAAAAACATAGTCATTTACCTGTGATTATTGATCCAAGTCACGCTGCAGGAATGTGGTGGATGGTTGAACCATTGGCAAAAGCTGCATTAGCTGTAGGAGCAGATGGGTTAATGATTGAAGTTCATAACGATCCATCGAACGCTAAGTCTGATGGGCAACAATCAATAAAACCAGAAAAATTCGAAAAATTAATGGGTTCTTTAAAAGAATTAGCAACAGTATTAGGCAAAGAAATATAAAACTTTACTATTAAAAAGCTAGACGATAGGAAAAAGGAGAGGTATTAGTTGGAGGAAACAAACTTTAATATAACAATAGTAGGCTTAGGGTTAATTGGAGGTTCCCTTGCGATGGCATTAAAAGAACTAAGACCAAAAAACATATGGGGAATTGACATAAATGCTAATGCCATACAGTTTGCGGAAGAACAAGGAATTGTTAATAAGGGTTATATAAATCCAGAGATACCTTTATCTAATTCAGATATTGTAATAGTTTGTTTATACCCAAACGCAACTATTCAATTTATTAAAGATAATTTAAAAAACTTTAAAGAAGGAACAATTATTACTGATACTGCTGGGATAAAAAATAAATTAATTAATGAAATTGAAAAATTTTTACCAGATACAATTGATTTTATTGGAGGACATCCAATGACTGGTAAAGAGTGTAAAGGTATTGAACATGCATCTAAGGATATTTTTATTGATGCTAACTATATAATTACTCCTACTAAAAAAAATAAAAATTTAAATATAAAAATTATAGAAGATATAGCTTTAAAAATCGGTTGTAAAAGAGTTGTTAAAGTTAGTCCAAAGAAACATGATGAAATTATTGCATACACGAGTCAATTGCCACATATTCTTGCTAGCGCTTTAGTAAATAGTGATATAAATGATGATACTAAATTATTTGTAGGCGGAAGTTTTAACGATGCAACTAGGGTGGCCACGGTTAATGCAGATCTTTGGTTAGAGCTAATTATGGAAAATAAAGACAATATTATAAAGTGTATTGATGTTTTTGAAAGAAGGATTAAAAGCATAAAAAATGCTATTGAAGAAAGTAACAATAATGATTTAGAAGCTATATTTAATAGTGGTACTATTAAAAAAGAAATGATGTTAGATAATAAAGATTTATTTTAAGAAGGTGATTAAGTGAGTGATTTGGAGAAGATAAGAAGAAAAATTGATAAGATTGATAAAGAACTTGTAAAATTGTTTGAAAAACGGATGGGAATTGTTTTACGAGTTGCTGATCATAAAGAAAGATATAATAAACCTATTACTCATGAAGAAAGAGAGTTAGAAGTATTAAATAATTGTAAAAAAAGTTTGAAAAACAAAAAATATGAAGAGGAATTAGAAGAATTTTTTGTTTGTCTTATGTCGATTAGCCGGAAAGTTCAATCAGAAACATTAAACAAACAAAATGATAAGTAAACTACAAAAATTAAATAAAAAATAATTATTTTCTTGCGACTTTCTTATAAAAATACCGTAGTAATAAATGAAGTATAATATTGGGAGGTCTATAATGAAAGATTATCGAATAATTTCTTCTTTATGTTATTTTAGTATTTTTTTTGCAGGTTTTATTTTTCCTTTAGCTGTCTATTTTATTGTACAGGATGAGGAAGTGAACTATCATGCGAAAAGGGCATTAATATCACATATATTACCTGCTATTACATTTATAGCGATAATAATAAGTATAATAACTATGTCGCCATTTATTATGATAGCTATTATTATAGTAGCTGTTATTATTGATATAGCTATAGTAATTTGGAATATCATTCAAGGAATAAAAATTTTTGTTTAGCTAATAATGCTCCCTTAATAAATCCCCTTACTATATTATTTAATAATTTAGTAAGGGGATTTGTGCCTATTTATTATAAATTAATTGAGCAACTCCTCTTTCATCCGTTTCTACATATTCAGCACCATATACTGTATTATATGTGACTATCCCGCCATCGAGATTTTTAACTTTATACCCGTTTTGTTGTAAAATTCTACAGGCTAAGTATCCGCGTAATCCAACTTGGCAATAAACATATATCTGTTTTTCTTTAGGGATATCATGCAATCTATACCTAATTTCATTTAATGGAATATTTACTGATTTACTTAGATAACCAAATAATCTTTCTTCTGGTGTTCTAACATCTATAATATAGCCATCATTCTCAATAATATTATTAACTTCAAACCATTGAAACGTTTCCAAAGTATTATCAATAATATTTGAAGCAACATATCCTAACATGTTAACAGGATCTTTTGATGAAGAGAAAGGTGGAGCATAAGCTAGCTCTATTTCTTGCAAATCATATATAGTTAATTCACCTTTAATAGCAGTTGATAATACATCGATTCTTTTATCTATTCCTTCAATACCAATTGCTTGAGCACCAAATATTTTCCCCGATTTTGGATCAAATAATAGTTTCAATGCAATATTAGTCGCGTTCGGGTAATATCTAGCATGTGAGGCTGGATGTATATGAATTGCTTGGTAGTTAATATCTAATTTTTTAAGGTGCTTTTCATTTAGTCCTGTTGAAGCGGTAGTTATATCGAATACCTTAACAATCGAGGTACCTAAAGTACCTTTGTATTTTGTTATATTTCCATATATATTATCTGCCACAATTCTTCCTTGTCTGCTAGCGGGCCAAGCTAATGGAATAGTTGTTGGTTTTTTATTAATGTAGTTAGTAACTTCTATTGCATCTCCAATTGCGTAAATATTAGGATCTGATGTTTGTAGATAAGGATTAACTCTAATTCCACTATTTTCACCTAATTCTAATCCACAGTTTTCTGCAAGTTTGCTATCTGGTTTTACACCTACACAAACTATAATCATATCGGTATCAATTATTGTATCGTCATTAAGTTTAACTTTATAACCGTTGTTAAGAAATTCTTTTACACCATTGTTCAAGATTAAATTTATTTTTTTTTCTCTTAAATAATTATGTAATATTGCTGCCATTTCTAAATCTGCTGGAGGAAATATTTGATCTGTCATCTCTACTAAAATAACGGATATATTTCTTGCATGTAGATTTTCTGCCATCTCAATGCCAATAAAACCCCCACCTATTATAATTGCATTATTAGGATTTTCTTGTTTAATGAAGTTAATAATCTTATCAGTATCTGGAATATTGCGAAGTGTAAATAAATTATTACATTTATCAATAGTAGTGATAGTGGGTAAGATTGGGTAAGAACCTGGAGAAAGAACTAAAGTATCGTAAGATTCCTCATAAACATTATTGTTAAGAATATTTAATACTTTTACAGTTTTTTGGTCTCTATTAATACTAATAACTTCACTGTTGTTTCTTATATCCAAGTTGAAAGTACTTGACATACTATCAACAGTTTGTACTAATAAATCATTTCTATTTTTTATAGTCCCACCTATGTAATAAGGTAATCCACAATTAGCAAATGAAATATATTCCCCTTTTTCAAACATTACAATATGTGATTTTTCATCTAATCTTCTTAATCTAGCTGCTGCTGATGCTCCTCCAGCTACGCCGCCAACAATAACTATTTTTTTGGACATCTTATTAACCCCTTGTTGTTTAAAATTTTAATAAATAGGCATCCAGTGGTTATTATATGAGGTATTTACCCAATCACCAAGTATGCCTTAGACATATTATAAACAATAAAACTGAACTTAATTCTAATAGTACTAATAGTAAACTAGAATTTAATCAAGCAAGAGATGAAGTTTAGACTATGTTGTATGTAATAGTATATTAGAGTTTAAAGAAAGGGGGAAAGTGTGTTTTGGCTAAACCTCTAGTATTAAATAAGCCTGTTATTGCTATTGTGGGTAGTGCGGGCAAAACAACAACTAAAGAAATGCTTGCTTCAATTCTTCAGCTACGTTGGATAATTTTAAAAACTTCTGGAAATGCAAATGCACCTCGGCATACTGCTAATTATGCAAAAAAAATTAAAGGTATCCATAAAGCTGTAGTTTTAGAATATGGTATGTCAAAACCAGGTGAGATTAGACGTAGTTGTCAAATTATTAGACCTAAC
>CAZIGM010000016.1:0-36546 GCA_964538675.1 uncultured Bacillaceae bacterium
TTTTTATCTTGAAGAGTATGATAAAGCAATTGAACAACTAAAAATCGTATTAAAAAATGACATTTCAAATATTCATGCTCTTTGTAATCTTACCATATTTTATAAACATCTAAAGGAGAAAGAAGAGTATAATATTTTATTAGATATTTTGCGTAAGCTATATCCTTCTCGAAAGGAGCAAATATATAAATTAGCGACAACCTTTGCAATACTTGAGGAACATGAGCTGGTATTTAAACATTTAAGTAGAATAGTTAATAAAGGGGAAGTTTATGATCCTACATTTTTACATTATTGTGCAATAGCTGCTTTTAATACAGCGCGCTATGATTATGCAAAAAAATGTTGGGAAAAACTATATAAAAATGATCCTTTTTCTATTATTGCTAAATACTATTTAGAGGTTATATTACATTTAGATAAGCCAAAAGGTAAACATATTTTACCTAGCTTCTTTTACCAATATAAATTACCAGTAGAAGAGTTAGTTAATCTATTTCATCACAATCATGAGAAATATAAAAATAATCTTTTATTTGATTCTTTAATATGGGGTTTAGAGAATTGTAACGAAAATATAAAAGAACACATTATTCCTAGTCTTGCCATTTTCAGTAACTTAGAAGCAGAACAAGCTTTACGGAATTTCTTATTAAACGAGCATGAATCAAATCGTTTAAAGAAAAAGACATTAGTTGCATTAGTAGAGATGAATGCTACGCCGCCATATATTGTTGGTATTAGTGGGAAAAAAATTAATATGGATCGTTGGATACCAGATTTTAATCTATGGGAAAATAATTGGCTTGAAGTAATCAATGTTATAGATAATAATTTTAAAGAAATATATTCTGTTATTGAGTTATATGATGCGAAAATAATATGGTATAAATTTATAAGTAAAATCTATCCTAATATACCTCAAATACGTAAAGTTGAAGGTTGGGTGGCAGCAATAGAGTATATAGTAGCCGAAATGCATCAAAAACCCGTCTCTTTTAAAGAACTATCAGAAAAATATCTTGTGACAACTAGTACTATTTCAAGGAATGTTAAAGAATTAGATAAAATAATAGATGTCAGTAAGAAGGGATTTAAATTTAACATTTTTTCGGACAATTAAAAATAATATTAAAAGAAAAAACAAGGGGACGGTTCTGTTGCTTCCTTTTGAAGACAACAGAACCGTCCCCTTGTTTTCCCTTGTTTTAACTTTTTTATAGTAAGTATAAAAATAATACTTATAGAATCGACAAGAGATAATTGACTTTGCTAAAATATTTTATTATGAGGTTATAGGAGGCACTATTATGGAGAAAGAAAGTATTTATGATGTAGCTATAATTGGGGCTGGCCCAGCAGGGATGACAGCAGCTATATATTTATCTAGAGCTAATTTTTCTACGATTATGATTGAAAGAGGTGTCCCAGGTGGGCAGATGATTAATACTGAAGAAATAGAGAATTATCCTAGCTATGGTCATATACTTGGTTCAGAACTATCTGCTAAAATGTTTGAGCATGCTAAAAAATTTGGTGCAGGTTACGTATATGGGGATGTAAAAGAGGTAATAAATGGGACAGGATATAAAATCATTAATACAGGAGATAAGAAATATAAAGCAAGGACTATAATAGTTGCTACTGGTGCAAAGCCTAGCTTTTTGGGTGTTAAAGGAGAGAAAGAGCTAACTGGCAAAGGGGTATCATATTGTGCAGTTTGCGATGGCGCATTTTTTAAAGAACGCGATGTTGTAGTAGTTGGCGGGGGGGATGCAGCTGTTGAAGAGGCTATATATTTAGCAAAGCTTGCTCGAAAAGTTACTTTAATTCATCGCAGGGATAGTTTAAGAGCTACAAAAATCTTACAAGATAGAGCATTTAAAAATGAAAAAATTACTTTTGCTTTAAATTCAGTCGTTAAAGAAATTACAGGTGAACAGAATGTAGAGGGAGTTCGCATTAGTAATGTAAAAACTGGAGAAGAAAGTGTTCTACCCTCAGATGGTGTATTTATTTATGTTGGTACTGAACCAATTACATCATTAGTTAAAAATCTTGGAATAACCGATGAAAAGGGTTATATTATTACAGATGAGAACCTAGAAAGTACTGTTAGTGGGATTTTTGCAGCAGGAGATGTGCGAGTAAAAACATTGCGCCAAATTGTTACGGCAGCATCTGATGGAAGTGTTGCTGCAATTGCAGTTCAGCAATATTTAGAAAGCTTAGAACACTAGATTTGCTGTTTTGTAATATTTATTTAACACTTTTGTAATACAATTGAAATGTTAAATGGTTATAATAATTTTAGATTACCCCCTTTCTATAGATTTATATTTTTTTGGCATGGATATTACCATGCCATTTTTATTTGTAATTTTTTTTATTATTATTGAAACTGAACTAGTTTTTCATTTTTTAATAATGTATGATAAAAGGAAATAAATATCAGAAGGTGCTTTTATGAAAGATAATAATCAAATAAATTTAATTATTATAACGGGAATGTCTGGAGCTGGTAAAACGGTTGCAATTCAAAGCCTTGAAGATATTGAGTATTTTTGTGTAGACAATCTCCCACCTATTTTAATACCAAAATTTGTCGAACTTATGATAAAATCAGGTGAAAAATTAAATAAAGTTGCTTTAGTTATTGATTTACGCGGAAGAGAATTTTTTAATGAATTATTTAAAGCACTAGATTCATTAGATAAATCAAAAATAATTAATTACAAAATTATTTTTTTAGAGGCTGACGATAAGACATTAGTTAGTAGATATAAAGAAACAAGAAGAAGACACCCTTTATTTAACGATACATCACCTATTGAAGGAATCAATCTTGAGAGAAAATTATTAGAAGAGTTAAAAGGAAAGGCTAATCAAATTATTGACACAAGTTTATTAAAGCCAAGTGATCTAAAAGATAAAATGATTTCTTTATTTTCTGAAGAAGAAAGCAAAAGATTTTCTATAAATGTAATGTCCTTTGGTTTTAAGCATGGTATCCCTATAGATGCTGATTTAATTTTTGATGTTCGTTTCTTACCAAATCCACATTATGTTGATACATTAAGACCACAAACAGGTCTAAATTCCGCTGTCTATGAATATGTTATGAAATGGTCAGATACAAAAGAATTTCTTAGTAAAACAATCAATTATATTAAATATTTACTTCCAAATTATCAACAGGAAGGCAAAAGTCAATTAATAATTGGAATAGGATGTACTGGTGGCAGACATCGTTCAGTCACAATTACAGAATATATTGTGAATGAACTTAAGAACGATTGGTATATTGGTTGTAAGCATAGAGATATTAAAGAAGAACGTGGGTAGGTATCTATGTATAAAGAAAAACAAAAAAAAGTTGTTGTTATCGGTGGCGGAACAGGGTTGTCTGTAATTTTAAGGGGTTTAAAGAAAAAAGATATAGATATTAATGTAATAGTGACAGTAGCTGATGATGGAGGAAGTTCTGGTAGATTAAGATTTGACTTTGATATGCCACCTCCTGGAGATATACGTAATGTTCTTATTTCATTAGCGAATACAGAGCCTTTATTAGAAGATTTATTACAATATCGATTTAAAAAGGGAACAGGACTAGAGGGGCATAATTTGGGAAACTTAATTATTGTAGCTCTTCAAGATATTACTGGTGATTTTGTTTATGCGATTAAGGAAGCGAGTAGAGTTTTAGCTGTTAAAGGGCAGGTTCTTCCAGCAACGTTACAAAAAGTTACTTTATTTGCTGAATACGAAGATGGAACAGTAGTAGAGGGTGAGTCAAATATACCAAAAAGTGATACCTCGATTAAAAAGGTATATATTGAGCCTAAAAATGCAAAACCTTTAGATAAAGCAATAATAGCAGTAAAAGAAGCTGATGCAATAGTAATGGGGCCAGGAAGTTTGTATACTAGTATAATCCCAAATCTTTTAGTGCAGGAATTGCAAGAGGCTATTCTTAAAGCAAAAGGAAAAAAAATATTTATATGCAATATTATGACACAACCAGGTGAAACAGACAGATATAACGTTTCGGATCATGTAAATGCGATTGAAAAACATGTAGGAAAACGCTTTATTGAGTATATTATAGTTAATAATGAAGAGATTTCAGAAGCTGTTATTCAACAATATTATCTAAAAGGAGCATTACCAGTAAAGATAAATAAAGAAATATTAAAAGATAAGTATAAAGTAATTGCAGATAAATTCTTAAAGTATGGAACATATTTAAGACACGATGAAGACAAAGTAACAGAATGTGTTTTGAAAATAATAGATTAATATTATTTTAGAATAGCTTATAGAAATGAGGTGGTTGTCGTGTCGTATGCCGCCGAAACCAAGAAAGAATTAACTTCTACATTTGAAGAAAATGAATCTGGTAAGGTTGCAGAATTATCAGCTTTAATTAGAATGAATGGTAGTGTTCAATTAACTAGTCAAAAGGTAGTCTTAGAAATTATGACTGAGAATGCTGCTATAGCAAGAAAAATATTTACTTTGATTAAAGCCGTTTTTGGTATTACTGCAGAACTAATGGTACGGAAAAAAATGAGATTAAAGAAAAACAACATATATGTTGTAAGGATTTTACATGAAGTAGAGTATATATTAAAAAAACTAGCAATAGTTGAAGATGGTTTTACATTTAATTCACAAATAAATAAAAATATTATAAAAGACGTTCAGAGCAAAAAAGCTTATTTACGGGGAGCTTTTTTAGCTGGTGGTTCTATTAATAATCCAGAGAGTTCATCTTATCATTTAGAAATATATACTAGCTATCAAGAGCATATCGAAGACTTATGTACTTTAGCTAATGATTTTAATTTAAATGCAAAATGGATTGAAAGGAAAAAAGGGTATTTTATGTATTTAAAGGAAGGCGAAAAAATATCTGATTTTCTTAATATAATTGGGGCTCATCAAGCTTTATTAAAATTTGAAGATATTAGAATTGTAAAAGATATGCGTAATTCCGTGAATCGGATTGTTAATTGTGAAACAGCTAATTTAAATAAAACTGTAAAGGCATCAATAAGGCAAATTGAAAACATTAAATTAATAGATAGTGAATTAGGTTTGGAGAATCTTCATCCCAAATTAAAAGAGATAGCTGAAGTAAGATTAAAATATCCAGAATTGACATTAAAAGAATTAGGTGACTATATACCAAGTGGCAAAGTGAGTAAATCTGGAATAAATCATCGTTTGCGAAAAATTGATGAAATAGCAAATAAGCTAAAAGGAACTATTGATAATTGCTAAACTATTTTAAATAAGATATAATATCACCAGTATTTTGGGGGGATTGGTATGGTTAGAAAAATTGCAGTAGTTAAATTAAAAAACGGCTTGCATGCAAGGCCAGCAGCTTTGTTTGTTCAAGAAGCTAACAAGTTTAGTTGTGATATTTTTATTGAGATAGATGATAAAGTTGTAAATGCAAAAAGTATTATGGGCATTATGAGTTTAGCTATTAATACTAATTCACAAGTTACAATTGCTACCGAAGGAAAAGATGAAGTAGAGGCTGCCGAAAAGTTAAAAGAACTTTTGGAAAAGGAACAATAATTAATGGAAGTTGTTAAAAATGTATTGTCGTTAATTGGAGGCACTCCTATTATTCAATTAAAAAATACTGATGAGAAAAGCGCAAATATTTTTTTGAAGTTAGAGTATGTTAATCCTGGTGGCAGTATTAAGGATAGAATTGCTCTACAGATGATTGAAGATGCTGAAAAAGATGAGAAAATTAAAAAAGGTGATACTATTATTGAAGCTACTAGTGGTAATACTGGGATAGGTATAGCAATTGTAGCTGCAGCGAAAGGTTATAAGGCGACAATTGTAATGCCTAATACTATGAGTCTTGAAAGAAGAAATTTATTAAAGGCATATGGAGCAGAGTTAATACTAACTGATGGACAAGAAGGTATGAATGGTGCTATTGGGAAAGTTAATGAGTTGGTAGATAAATATGGGTATTTTCCTTTAGAGCAATTCCAAAATGAGTCTAATCCTAGAGCTCATCGTCTTTATACTGGTCCAGAAATTTTAAAACAAATGGATAATAGAATAGATGTTTTTGTTGCAGGGATTGGAACGGGTGGTACAATTACAGGGACTGGTGAGGTATTAAGACAAGCTATTCCTAATATTAAAATTGTAGGCGTTGAACCATATGACTCTCCAGTACTATCTGGAGGTAAGGCAAATCCACATAAAATACAAGGTATAGGAGCGGGATTTATACCTAAGATATTAAATACTAACATATATGATGAATTAATGCTTGTCACAACTGAACAAGCTTATGAAACATCAAGATTAATCGCAAAAACAGATGGTATATTAAGTGGGATTTCTACAGGAGCAGCAGTATTTGTGGCAAAAGAAATAGCAAAAGGATTAGGTAAAGAAAAGAATATTGTTACTATTGCAGCTAGTAATGGTGAAAGGTATTTAAGTACCCCATTGTATAATTTTACTAACTAATAAAGCCGAACTTTATTCAGATGGAGTTTTAACTCCAACTGAATTCTCGCACTCGAGAGTACACTCGAGAGCACAAGTCATGCTAATGTGCTAAAGCACTTAGTCATGCTATGCAAGTCACGCTATAATGCTAAAGCATTTAGTCGTGCTATGTACACAAGAAGTAACCCATTGTTGCTAATTCAAGAGCACAAGTGACGCTAAGACACTAAAGTGTCAAGTCGTCCTATGTGAGACTTATCCTAAATTCATTTTCCCCCCACTTAAGAAATGGGGGTCTTATCATATTTGGATTAATATATTAAAACAAAGAAAGAAGCTTGGCAGTTAATTATTTCGACAAGCTTCTTTTTAGCTTCTATTTGTCAACCTTTGGAGCTGATACAATAATATTGTCAATAATACCGTAATCCTTAGCTTCTTGAGCACTTAAAAAATTATCTCTATCGGTATCTTTTGATATTTTTTCAATCGGTTGTCCAGTGCGTTCTGATAAAATCTCATTAAGTTTTCCTTTTAATTCTAATATTCTTTTAGCATGAATTTCTATATCGCTAGCTTGACCTTGCGTACCACCTAAAGGCTGATGAATCATAATTTCGCTATTTGGTAGAGCAAATCTCTTTCCTTTAGTACCTGCTGTAAGTAAGAAGGCACCCATTGATGCCGCCATTCCAATTGCTATTGTAGATACGTTGGGTCTAATATACTGAATAGTATCATATATTGCCATTCCAGATGTAATTGATCCACCGGGGCTATTAATATAAAGGTTAATATCCTTTTCTGGATCCTCTGCGGCTAAAAATAAAAGTTGAGCAATAACAGTATTTGCGACTGAATCGTCAATCGGGCTGCCTAAAAATATTACTCGATCTTTTAATAAACGCGAATAAATGTCATATGCCCTTTCACCGCGATTAGTTTGTTCAACAACCATAGGTACATAACTCATATTTGATATCCTCCTTACAATATTAAAATAAAAATTGGTACTATATAGTATATGCATATCATACTCTTTTAGTCAATTAAGGTCAAAGAAAAAAGTGTCTTTAAATACAAATGAAGAATATATGGTGCACCCTTACGGGCACAACGAAATCCTCGAACATGGATGATTACTCGACGTAGAGCTCGGATAAATATATGGTGCGCTCGAAGGGATTCGAACCCCTGCAAAACCTGGCTCCGGAGGCCAGTGCTCTATCCAGCTGAGCTACGAGCGCAGATAACAAACTAAATTATACAATTCTATTAATGTATTATCAAGTTATGTTAATATTCTATAATTCATAAATTATGAACATTTATTTTCCAATATAGTTATGAGTGCAAGTAGTGCAAAAAAAAGGTTGTTATTTGGTTAATATTTCTATAACATATAATATATAAAATATTTTTTTGATTTCTGCGGGACGCAATATGTGAGATAGGGACAAAAAATGACCTAAGGAGGAATTATCCTTGGACTTAATTAAACTGCAATTAAAATTAATCCCAGATATGCTTGAAGATATGCAAAGGAGATATAAAGTACTTCATTATATATCTTTAATGCAGCCGATAGGACGCCGAAGTTTATCTCAGTCATTAGGATGGACTGAAAGAGTTTTGAGGGCGGAAACCGAGTTTTTAAAAAAACAGGATCTTATAGATATAGATACAAATGGAATGAGATTAAATGAAGAAGGGTATCAAATACTAAGAGAATTATATCCTTATATTAAAAAAATATATAGAATAAATGACTTAGAACAAGAATTAGAGAAAAAGTTAAATATATCAAAAGTGGTTGTAGTTGCAGGAGATTCAGATTTAAATGAATACGTAAAAAAAGAAATGGGACGAGTAGTAGGAGAATTATTACTTCAATTAATTAAGGATGATGACGTAATTGCTCTTACAGGAGGCTCAACTATAGCTGAAGTTGCAAATATGATACCTGGAGACGTTAAATTACCTTCAGTGTTATATGTACCAGCAAGGGGAGGGATTGGAGAAAATCATGAGTTTTTAGCCAATACATTAGTTTCTCTTATGGCTAAAAAAACAGGTAGTACTTATCGCTTATTACATGTGCCTGATCAATTAAGTAATGAATCATATAATTCTTTGATGAATGAAAAAAGTGTGCAAGATCTTTTAAAAATTATTAGACACGCAGGAATTGTAATATTAGGAATCGGGGATGCTAAAAAAATGGCAGAAAGACGGAATACTTCAGAAGAAGTCATGGATTATTTGACTAAAAGAAACGCTGTAGGAGAAACTTTAGGAAATTATTTTTCTAAAGATGGGGAAATTGTTTATACAATGAAGACAATAGGGCTAAGAATAGAGAATTTAATTAATATTCCACATGTTATTGCTGTTGCAGGTGGAAAGAGCAAGGCTACAGCTATCTTATCAGTATTAAAACATGATTTTAAACAAATATTAGTAACCGATGAAGGAGCAGCAAAAGAAATTCTAAGTAAGATATAATTATTATTTTGATAAAAAATTTACATTAAGTTTTGAGGAGGAGTTTAAAATGGCAAAAATAGGAATCAACGGATTTGGTAGAATAGGTAGAAATGTTTTGCGTGCAGCTTTAGACGTTCCAGAACTAGAAATAGTAGCTGTGAATGATTTAACAGATGCTAAAATGCTTGCACATTTGCTCAAATACGATTCACTTCATGGTATTTTTGATGCTACAGTTGAAGCAGTTGAAGGTGGAATTAAAGTAAATGATAAATTTATTAAAGTTACTGCAGAAAGAGAACCTTCTAAGCTACCTTGGAAAGATTTAGGAGTAGAATTAGTAGTAGAGTCAACTGGTCGTTTTACTAATCGTGAAGGAGCAGCTAAACATTTAGAAGCAGGTGCAAAAAAAGTTTTAATTTCTGCACCAGCCAAAGATGAGGATATAACAATTGTTATGGGTGTTAATGAAGAAAAATATGATTCAAAAAATCATCATATTATTTCAAATGCATCATGCACTACCAATTGTTTAGCACCTTTCGCAAAAATATTACATGAGAAGTATGGTATTAAAAGAGGTTTTATGACAACAGTACATTCATATACAAATGATCAGCAAATATTAGATTTGCCACATAAGGATTATCGTCGAGCTCGTGCTGCAGCTGTTTCAATAATACCGACAACAACTGGTGCGGCAAAAGCAGTTTCATTAGTATTACCAGAGTTGAAAGGAAAACTTAATGGTTTTGCTATGCGTGTTCCTACCCCTAATGTATCAGTTGTAGATTTGGTTGCAGAATTAGATAAAAAGGTGACCGCAGAAGATGTTAATAACGCTTTTAAAAATGCGTCTGAAGGTGAATTAAAAGGTATACTTGGATATTCAGATTTACCTTTAGTTTCAGTTGATTATAACCATAATCCAAGTTCCTCAACAATAGATGGATTATCAACAATGGTTATGGAAGAAAATATGGTAAAGGTTGTCTCATGGTATGACAATGAATGGGGTTATTCAAATCGTGTAGTTGATTTAGCAGTATATATAATAAAAAAAGGAATATAGAATAATTAAAAGTGGAGGGACAAAGAATTTTTCTCTTACATATTAAGTGTTGATATATTTTTGATTTCCCTCTTTCGTTCAAATTATAGAAAGTATAAAATCTATAAGTAGAGATATTTAAACTTTTGAAAAATGTTTAAACTTTAGATTGGAGGATACTCATTATGAATAAGAAATCGATACTTGATATAGATTTATATGGGAAAAGGGTGTTTTGTAGAGTAGACTTTAATGTTCCTATTCATGATGGTCAAATTACTGATGATACTCGAATAATTGCTGCCTTACCAACTATTCAATATGTAATCGAACATGGTGGTAAAGCAGTTCTAGCAAGTCATCTAGGTAGACCAAAGGGAAAAGTTGTAGAGGAGCTTCGTTTAGATCCAATAGCGGATAGATTAGCGGAATTAATCGGAAAAAAAGTGACTAAAATGGATGAAGCTATAGGTGATAAAGTAAAAACAATAATAGAAGATATGAAAAATGGTGATATACTGTTATTAGAGAATGTGAGATTTTATCCAGGAGAGGAAAAAAATGATCCTGAATTAGCGAGAAACTTTGCTGATTTAGCGGATGTTTATGTTAATGATGCTTTTGGAACTGCACATCGTGCTCATGCATCTACTGAAGGAATTACTAAATATTTACCTTCTGTTGCTGGGTTTTTAATGCAAAAAGAAATTGAAATGATTGGAAAAGCTTTAACTAATCCTCAGAGACCTTTTACTGCGATAATTGGTGGAGCAAAGGTTAAAGATAAAATTGGGGTTATTGAAAATTTATTAGAAAAGGTAGATAATTTAATTATTGGTGGGGGTCTTGCGTATACCTTTGTAAAAGCCCAAGGTTTTAAAATAGGTGAATCATTGTTAGAAGAGGATAAAATAGATTTAGCTAAATCTTTTATAGAGAAAGCAAAGACTAAAGGTGTTAGATTCTTGATGCCAATTGATGTTATTGTGGCTGATGAGTTCTCTAATGACGCAACTACTAAGATTGTGGATATTTCGGAAATTCCTTCTGATTGGCAAGCCCTAGATATAGGACCTAAAACGGTTGCTTTATATGAAGAGACAATATTAGATTCGAAATTAATTATTTGGAATGGACCAATGGGAGTATTTGAATTTGATAAATTTGCAAATGGAACTAATAAAGTAGCAGAAGCTATGGCAAAAGTTGAAGCAATAACAATTATTGGTGGTGGAGATTCTGCTGCAGCAATTGAGAAAACTGGATTAAGCGATAAAATGACACATATATCAACTGGTGGAGGTGCCTCACTTGAATTCATGGAGGGAAAGGAATTACCAGGGGTAACTGCATTAAATGAAAAAGACAGGTGATAAGATGAGGAAACCAATTATAGCCGGGAATTGGAAGATGTATAAAACAATGGCGGAGACAAAGAAATTTGTTAAATCTCTTGATGATTTTTCAACTGGAAATGTTGAAGTTATTCTTTGTGTAGCATACACTAATTTGATAATACTAAAAGAAAATTTGAATAACCAAATCAAGATTGGTTCCCAAAATATTCATTGGGAAACAAATGGTGCTTTTACTGGCGAGATTAGCCCTATAATGTTACAAGAGCTAAATGTACAATATGCAATTATTGGACATTCAGAGAGAAGACAAATGTTTGGAGAAACAGATTTGACTGTAAATAAAAGGGTTAATACCAGTATTAAGAATGGTATTACTCCAATTATTTGTGTAGGAGAAAGACTAGATGAGAGAGAATCTGGGAAAACTCAGGAAGTTGTAAAGAGTCAGACAGAAAAAGCTATAAGTGGGCTATCATCCCAACAAGTGAGTAATCTTGTTATTGCTTATGAGCCTATATGGGCAATAGGTACTGGCAAATCCTCTTCAGCTGAAGATGCAAATGAAGTAATTAAGTTTATTCGTAAGGTAATAGAGAATCAGTATGATCAAAATGTTGCAGATTTAGTGCGAATTCAATACGGTGGAAGTGTAAAACCAGAGAATATAGAAACATTTATGGCTCAACCTGAAATAGATGGGGCATTAGTAGGTGGTGCGAGTTTGAGTCCGGAACATTTTAAAGCTTTAATCAATGGAGCGAGTGTATAAATAAAGGGGTGAACAATGATGCCTAGACCAAAACCGGTAGTATTAATAATTATGGATGGATATGGTTTGCGTGAAGACCCAAAAGCAAATGCTATAAAACAGGCTAATACTCCTAATATTGATCGTTTATGGAATCAATATCCACATACAGAGGTGGCAGCAAGTGGTTTAGCTGTAGGGTTACCTGAAGGTCAAATGGGTAATTCAGAGGTGGGGCATTTAAATATTGGTGCTGGGCGTATAGTTTATCAAGATTTAACGAGAGTCTCAAAATCTATAAAAGAGGGTTCTTTTTTTAATAACGATGTTTTTTTAAATACCATTAAATATACCAAAGAAGAAAATAAAAAACTTCACTTGTATGGTTTATTGTCTGATGGTGGCGTACATAGTCATATTAATCATTTATTTGCACTACTTGAGCTAGCAAAAAATGAAAAAATAAATCAGGTGTATATTCATGTTTTTTTAGATGGGAGAGACGTTGCTCCTGATAGTTCAGTAAATTATATAAAGAGACTTCAGGCAAAAATAGATGAAATTGGTGTAGGGGAGATAGCAACAGTCCAAGGTAGATATTATGCAATGGATAGGGATAAGCGTTGGGAAAGGACTGAAAAAGCATATAGAGCTATGGTATACGGTGAAGGTCCTCACTATGATGACCCGATTAAGGCAATTCGAGATTCATATGAAAAGAGTATATATGATGAATTTGTGATGCCTACGGTAATTGTTAAAGAGAATGGACAACCAATTACTACAATTAATTCGGGAGATGCTATAATATTTTTTAATTTTAGACCTGATAGGGCTATACAAATCTCACAGGTATTTACTAATAAGGATTTCCGAGGGTTTGATCGCGGTGAGGATTATCCTAAAGATTTATACTATGTTTGTTTAACTCAATTTAGTGAATCTATTGATGGCTTTGTAGCTTATAAACCTACAAATTTAGATAATACGATTGGAGAGGTGTTTACTCAACAAGGTTTAAAACAATTAAGGATTGCAGAAACAGAAAAATATCCTCACGTAACATATTTTTTTAGTGGGGGACGTGAAGATGAATTTGATGGTGAGACAAGATTATTAATACCCTCTCCAAAAGTAGCTACATATGATTTGAAACCTGAAATGAGCGCTTATGAAGTGACTGATGCTTTATTAGAAGAATTAGAAAAGGATATTCATGATGTAGTTATTCTTAATTATGCCAATTGTGATATGGTTGGACATTCTGGAAAATTGGAAGAAACAATTAAGGCAGTTGAAGCAGTAGATGATAATGTTGGTAAAATTATTGCTGAAGTCAATTCTCGGAACGGTATAACGATAGTAACTGCTGATCATGGTAATGCTGATTTGATGAGTGACGATAACGGTAGACCTATTACATCTCATTCTACAAGTCCTGTCCCTTGTATTATTACGAAACAAGGGTTAGAACTATGTAATGATGGTATACTAGCGGATATAGCACCAACAATGTTACAGTTATTGGGGATTCAAAAACCTAATGAAATGACAGGGAAATCTTTGATTAAGTAACAAGATAAATATATCTAATGTAAAGTATTAATATTTTTATTTATTAGAAGGAGTGATATTTGTGACAATTATATCTGATGTATATGCTCGAGAAGTATTAGACTCTCGAGGCAATCCAACTATTGAGGTTGAAATTATTTTAGAATCTGGCACAATTGGTAGAGCAATTGTACCTTCGGGGGCGTCTACTGGTGCTCATGAGGCAGTTGAGTTACGAGATAATGATAATGAGCGTTATTTAGGAAAAGGTGTTCTTACTGCAGTAAATAATGTTAATGAAATTATTGCGCCTGAGTTGATTGATATGGACGCTTTAGACCAAATAGGGATTGACGAATTCTTAATTCAATTAGATGATACGCCAAATAAGGGTAAACTTGGAGCTAATGCAATATTAGGAGTGTCAATGGCGGTAGCTAGGGCAGCAGCCGAAGCATTAGGGTTACCTTTATATGTTTACCTTGGTGGAATAAATGCAAAAACTTTACCAGTTCCAATGATGAATATTCTTAATGGTGGAGAACATGCTGACAATAATGTAGATATTCAAGAGTTTATGATAATGCCAGTAGGTTCAGAAGATTTTCGAGAGGGATTGAGAATGGGAGCAGAGATCTTTCATAATCTGAAGAAAGTTTTGAAAGATAAAGGCATGAGCACGACGGTTGGAGACGAAGGCGGGTTTGCACCTAATCTTTCTTCTAATGAGGAAGCAATTATTATGATTATTGAAGCTATAGAGAAAAGTGGATATAAAGCTGGTGAGGAAGTATTTATCGCATTAGATAGTGCCTCTACTGAATTCTATAAAGATAATAAGTATCATTTAGCAGGAGAAGGCACTGTAAAAACAACTGATGAAATGATTAATTATTATGAGGATTTAATTAATAAATATCCTATTATTTCAATTGAGGACGGACTTGCTGAAGATGATTGGGAAGGTTGGGCTAGATTAACTGAGCGGTTAGGGAAACGAGTTCAATTAGTAGGTGATGATTTGTTTGTTACCAATACCGAACGTTTAGAAAAAGGAATAAATGAAAATATTGCTAATTCAATTTTGATTAAAGTAAATCAAATAGGCACATTAACTGAAACATTTGATGCTATTGAAATGGCAAAAAGAGCGGGCTATACAGCAGTAATATCACATCGTTCTGGGGAAACTGAGGATTCAATAATTGCGGATATTGCAGTAGCTGTTAATGCTGGACAAATAAAAACTGGCGCACCATCTCGTACAGATCGCGTTGCAAAGTATAATCAGTTATTGCGAATAGAGGATGAATTAGCTTATATTGGGAAATATAGTGGTAAAAAGACGTTCTACAACCTAAAATTTAAATAAATGGAGACGGAGGGACGTTTCTCTTGTCTCCTTTTAAGGAAAGAAGGAGACAAGAGAAACGTCCCCTTGTCTCCCGAGTTTTTTTCTTTTACTTAATAGTTCCACTCAGTTTAGAACAAGTTTCTTGAAGAATTGGAGCAATTTCTTGTAATTTATCATGTGTTAATCGATTAACTGGTCCGGAAACAGAAAGTGCGGAGATAATATTATTTTGTCGATCAAAGATTGGACAAGCTATAGCAACAGCTCCAATTGCTCGTTCCTCGAAGCTTGTTGCATATCCTAATTTTTTCACTTCTTTTATAATTTCTTCGAATTTTTTTATATTTATCTCATAACTTTCTTCTAATTGTTTAAGTATTTTTACTTGAATTATTTTGTCTTCGTACGAAATAAGTACTTTACTTGATGCTCCAAGAGCTAATGATAACCTTTCGCCAATAGGGGCTACTCTACGCAAAGATTGATTGCTCTCTATTGATTGGATACGGATTCTCTCATAGCCATCTCTGACATACAAGCTAACAGTCTCATCTAATAAATTTCGCAATCTTTCCATTTCAGGTAAAAAGACTGTGGCAGGGTCATTAATACCTGAGAGATTAGTAGAAAGTTCCCATATTTTAAATCCTAACCGATATTTTTCATTAACTTTATTTTTTATTAAAAAACCTTTACGCTCTAATGTATGTAATAGTCGGTAAACAGTACTTTTGTGAAGAGAAACACTTTTTGCAATCTCTGTTAAACTCAATTCTGTAGAATTAACAAAACATAGTAAAATGTCGAGAGAACGTTCAACTGAACGAACTGTACTAATCGCATTGTTCTCTTTCTTATCAATCATAATTATTCACTCCATTAGTAATTATTAATATCCAGTTTTTATACTAGAATTGCTTACCTTAGTCTTTTGAGCTATTAACGTTTTATCCTTATCTTTATTACGACCTGATAGATAAACACCAATCAATATTAACAAAAGCCCAAAAATCATTGATTGATTTATTTTCTCACTTAAAATTAATGTTCCCCAAAGAAGTGCTGATATTGGTACTAAATAAGTTACTAAGCTGGCATATTCTGCCCCTTCTTTATATATTAGATAAAAATATATTATAAAAGCAATTCCTGAGCCAAAACACCCAAGTCCAATTACGGATATTAGGATATTTGGATCTGAGGCGAAAGAATATAAATTTAGAGAATCAGTAAAAATCACAGCAATTCCACTAGTTATTACCGTTACAATTAATATATAAAATGAAGTCTGATAGTTAGTTAGAACTCTTAAGAATCTCTGTGTCATTTGTGTAGATAATCCATAGAATATTGGTGCAGACATTGCTGCCAAAAATCCATAAGTACTATTTATTGAAAATTGATTAATATCTATACCTGACATAATAATTATTCCAATGAAGCCGATGATTATTCCTATCCACTGGAGCGGTGTGCTTTTTGTTGAGAAAAGGATTATTCCAATTAATAAAGTCCATATTGGTGTAGTTGCGTTTAGTATTGAAGCCATACTACTGCTAATAAGTGTTTCACTTAGTCCAAACAAACTCCAAGGTATAAAACAATTTAATATGCCAACCACTATAATCATACCCCAGGGAATTTTTTTAGGGACAAGTGGTTTTTTTAATATTAACATTATAATAAAAATTGTAACCGCTCCAAATAATGAACGATAAAACACAATACCAAAAGGATTAAAATAATCAAGTAAAATTTTAATAAATAAAAAAGAGGCACCCCATATTAAGCTTAAAGAAACTAATGCCAAGTATTGCATTTCCTCACTCCAGTATTTGACTATAGTATATTTGTATCTCTAAAAAGATTCAATTTCCATTATACTGCACTTTCCATTAAAGTTATACCGTAATTAAAATGAAAGATTATTTAAAAAATAAACCGTTATAAATATTATATGGTATAATAAAGTAAATAAAAGAAACTTGGTTTCGTAGAATGAAACATATTATGCGAGGGGGAAAGAACATGAATGATAAATTTTCAATACAATCGAAATTAAAAATAAATAATAAAGAGTATACATATTATTCATTAAAGAAATTTGAGAAAAATGGTTATGGTGAATTATCTAAGTTACCGTTTTCTATAAAAATTTTATTAGAAGCTGCAATAAGACAATTTAATGGGAAAAGTATTACTGAAGAGCATATCAAACAATTATCTACTTGGGTGGATAGAAATAACAAAGAAAAAGAGGTTCCTTTTATACCTTCAAGAATTATTCTTCAAGATTTCACTGGAGTTCCGGCAGTAGTGGATTTGGCTTCTATGCGTGATGCGATGGTAGAAGTAGGCGGAAATCCTGAGAGGATTAATCCCTTAATTCCAGTTGACTTAGTAATAGATCATTCTGTTATGGTTGATAAATCAGAAACAGATTGTGCATTAGATTATAATATTGATTTAGAGTTTAAGCGCAATGCTGAAAGATATAAATTTCTTCGCTGGGCACAAAAGTCTTTTACTAATTTTCGTGTAGTTCCTCCAGCAACTGGTATTATTCATCAGGTTAATTTAGAGTACTTAGCTAATGTTGTTCAAGAAAAAGAAATTGAAGGTGAAACTTTAATTTTCCCTGACAGTTTAGTCGGAACTGACTCTCATACAACTATGATTAATGGATTAGGTGTAATAGGATGGGGAGTAGGAGGTATTGAAGCTGAGGCTGGAATGTTAGGGCAACCTTTATATTTTGTTACTCCAGAAGTAATAGGTTTTAAATTAACTGGTAAATTAAAAGAAGGAGTTACAGCGACAGATTTAGCTTTATCTGTTGTTGAAATATTACGTAAAAAAAATGTAGTGGGTAAATTTGTTGAATTTTATGGTGATGCCTTGAACAATATTAATTTGGCAGATCGCGCTACTATTGCAAATATGGCACCTGAATATGGGGCTACTATGGGGTACTTTCCTGTAGATAGTGAAACAATTAATTATTTAAGATTGACTGGTCGTAATGAACAGTTGGTTAAATTGGTAGAGACATATTACAAAGAACAAGGGCTATTCCGTATCGATGGGATGGAACAACCTGTCTTTACCGACACTATTGAATTAGATATTAGTAAAGTTGTGCCAAGTATTGCTGGTCCAAAACGTCCTCAAGATCGAATAGAATTGAAAAATATGAAACATACATGGCAAGAAGTTATAAGGAAATCAGTGAATCAAGGTGGATTGAGTTTATCTGATGAGAGTATTAATAAAACTGTTAATTTAAATTCTAACAGTGATGAGGAAATCATATTAAAAACGGGTTCAATTGTGATAGCAGCAATAACAAGTTGTACAAATACCTCTAATCCTAGTGTCATGCTTAGTGCCGGTTTGGTAGCAAAAAAAGCTGTTGAACTAGGACTTACGAAACCTTCTTATGTGAAAAGCTCGTTAACACCTGGTTCGAGAGTAGTAACGGATTATTTAAAAAACGCAAATCTATTAAAGTATTTAGGAGAATTAGGATTTAATGTTGTCGGTTACGGGTGTGCAACTTGTATTGGTAATAGTGGTCCATTATCTGATAAAGTAAGTAAAGCGATAGAGGAAAACGATTTAACTGTTGTTTCAGTTTTATCAGGCAATCGGAATTTTGAAGGTCGTGTACATTCACAAGTTAAGGCAAATTACTTAGCTTCACCACCTCTAGTTGTAATGTATGCCTTGGCAGGTAGAATAGATATAGATTTTGAAAATGAACCGATTGGATATGGTATAAATAATCAACCAGTATTTTTAAAAGACTTGTGGCCTTCGAATTCAGAGATTGAAGAAGCAATCAATAAATCACTCGATTCCGAAATTTTTAAAGAACAATATAGTAATGTATTTAATTCAAATGAGCTTTGGAATAAAATAGATGCTCCTGTTGGGCAATTATATAAATGGGATAAGAATTCAACGTATATTCAAAACCCACCATTTTTTGAAGGGTTAAGTTCAAATATTAAGGATATTAAAGATATTAAAGGTGCTAGAATATTAGCTTTATTAGATGATTCAGTGACAACTGATCACATATCTCCAGCAGGCAATATTAAAGAAGGTAGTCCTGCAGGTGAGTATTTAATGGA
Organism: uncultured Bacillaceae bacterium; assembly: GCA_964538675.1. Classification (GTDB taxonomy): domain Bacteria; phylum Bacillota; class Bacilli; order Tepidibacillales; family Tepidibacillaceae; genus CAZIGM01. The sequence continues at coordinate 19,190 of CAZIGM010000016.1, forward strand.
TCGAGACGTTGATTCTAAAGATTTTAACTCATATGGTTCTCGTCGAGGCAATCATGAAGTTATGATGCGTGGAACATTTGCAAATATACGTATTCGAAATCAAGTAGCGCCAGGTACCGAAGGAGGAGTAACTAAGTATCTACCTATTGGAGAGATAATGCCAATTTATGATGCTGCAATGAAATATCAATCTGATGGAACTCCATTAGTTGTTATCGCGGGCAAGGAGTACGGGACTGGAAGTTCAAGGGATTGGGCTGCAAAAGGAACAAATCTTCTTGGAGTAAAAGCTGTAATTGCCGAAAGTTATGAGAGAATACATCGAAGTAATTTAGTTGGTATGGGTATACTCCCTTTGCAATTTAAAGAAAGTGAAGGTTTGAAAAAACTTAATATAGATGGTACAGAAATATTTGATTTAATTGGACTAAATAATAATATTAAACCCGGGCAAATTATTAAGGTAAAAAGCACTAGAAGTGATGGGACGTTTTTTGAGTTCGAAACAATTCTTCGTTTAGATAGCGCTATAGATATAGAATATTATCTTAATGGTGGTATTTTACAAACTGTATTACGTCAGTTTAGAGTTTAAAGTTAATAAGGAAGAACATTTACTTAAAGTTCGGCTTTATTAATATAATAACTTGAACTTTACATTTATTTATGATAGATTGTTAATGTTAAACCCTATGGGGAGGTGTAGTATCAGTGATTATTTTCTTAAAAATATTATTAGTTATTGTATCATTAGGCTTAATTACAGCTGTATTATTACAATCTGGTAAAAGTGCAGGTTTGGCAGGTAGTATAGCAGGTGGAGCTGAACAATTATTTGGTAAGCAAAAAGCACGTGGTATTGATGCATTACTAGAAAAATTGACTGTCGTTTTAGCAGTAAGCTTCATTGTATTATCAATGCTAGTTGCATACTTAGTTCAATTATAATTTACCCAGATTTTAAAAAGAATAATTGAATTTAGGATAAGTCTCACATAAATTCAGGTGAAAAACTCCATCTGAATAAAGTTCGGCTTTGCCCAAATTTTATAAGATTATTTGAATTTAGGATAAGTCTCTCTAATATCGCGAAAAACGCGATAAAAGTTCGGCTTTATATTATTTTTTAGCTGAATAATGGATAAAATATTAAACAGTAAGTATAACTTGCTGTTTTTTTCATTGTTATAATAAAACAAGAAGGTAAATAAGGATATATTTAGAATTACTAGTTAGTAAATAAAACAGTAAATATTAAATGTATAGGAGAAAGTTGGAATAGTTATGACTATTAATAAAAAAGATGTTCTAGATTTTATGCGTGAAAAAATATATAAGCCAATGAATATTGAAGAATTAGAAAAAACATTTGAAATAAAGAATGCAGAAGAATTTAAAGAGTTTGTTAAATTGATGAACGAATTAGAAGAAACAGGAGAAGTAATAAGGACAAGGGCAAATAATTATGGAATTCCAGAAAAGATGAATTTAATAAGAGGAAAGCTTCAAGGACATCCAAAAGGATTTGGTTTTGTTATTCCAGAAGAGAGTGGCGAATCGGATGTATACATTCAAACAACTGATATAAATGGGGCGATGAATGGGGACCACGTTTTGGTTCGTTTAAACAATAAATCCTCAGGTGCTAGGCCTGATGGAGAAATAATTCGTATTTTAAAAAGGGCTAATACAGAAATTGTGGGCACATTTACTGGGGGAGAGCAATACGGTTTTGTAATTGCTGATGATAAAAGAATCTCTCGCGATATTTTTATTCCTAAACCAAAAATAAATGGTGCGGTAGAAGGTCATAAGGTTGTTGTACGAATATATAAATATCCTGAAGGAAGAATGAGTCCGGAAGGAGAGGTTATTGAAATATTAGGGCATAAAGATAATCCAGGTGTTGATATTTTATCGATAATAAGAAAATTTGCTCTACCTGAAAGTTTTCCTAAGGAAGTGCTAGATGAGGCAGATGCAATAATTGATGATATAGCTGATGATGAAATTAGCAACAGACGTGATCTAAGAAATAAAAAAATAGTAACAATAGATGGTGAAGATGCTAAGGATTTAGATGATGCAGTATCAATAGATAAACTGAGTAATGGTAATTATGTGTTAGGCGTACATATAGCTGATGTATCTCATTATGTTAAAGAAAGCACAGATTTAGATAGAGAAGCTTACAGTCGTGGATCAAGCGTCTATTTAGTAGATAGAGTAATTCCTATGTTACCACAAAGGCTTTCAAATGGAATATGTTCTTTAAATCCTAATGTTGATAGATTAACATTGTCTTGTGAAATGGAGATAAATTTACGTGGTGAAGTAGTAAGTCATAATATTTATAAAAGTATTATTAAAACAAATGAAAGAATGACTTATTCTAATGTTAAAAAAATATTGGAGAATGAGCCACCTGAATTAATTGAAAGGTACAAAGACTTAATTGATAATTTTAAGCTAATGAAGGATTTAGCTTTGCTACTCAGAAAAAAGAGAATGAACAGAGGGTCAATTGACTTTGATTTTGATGAAGCAAAAATAATTGTTGATGATGATGGAAAGCCATTAGACATAGTAAAGCGTGAACGTTCTATATCTGAACAATTAATCGAAGAATTTATGTTAATAGCTAATGAAACAGTAGCAGAACATTTCTATTGGTTACAAGTACCATTTTTATATCGTATACATGAAGATCCTGATCAGGAAAAATTGTTTGCATTTGCTGAATTTGTAACTAACTTTGGCTATGTTGTTAAGGGATTAGGTAATAACATTCACCCTAGGGCGTTGCAAGCGTTGCTTGAAGAAATTGAAGGTACACCTGAACAAACAATTATCAGTACAGTATTATTAAGATCGATGAAGCAAGCGAGATATGATGCAGAACCATTGGGACACTTTGGTTTGTCTGTAGAATATTATTCACATTTCACATCACCTATAAGACGTTATCCAGATTTACAAATTCATAGAATAATTAGTGAAATATTAGAGTTAGGCACTTTATCAAGTGAAAGACTTAGTTTTATAAAAAGTATTATACCTACAGTTGCTAAACACTCTTCAGATAGAGAGAGATTGGCAGTTGATGCAGAGAGGGAAACAGAGGAATTAAAAAGAGCTGAGTATATGCTTGATAAGATTGGTGAAGAATTTGAAGGAATGATAAGCAGTGTCACATCATTTGGCATGTTTGTTGAACTGGATAATCTTGTTGAGGGATTAATACACGTTAGTTATTTAACTGATGATTACTATTATTATCATGATAAGCAGTATGCCTTAATAGGTGAAAGAACAGGCAAGATTTATAGAATTGGAGATGCAGTTAAGGTTAAGGTTGTAAAGGTTAACATGGTAGAACATACAATTGACTTTGAATTAGTTGGAGTCAATGAAGGAAAGGTAAAAAAGGACAAAACTAAAATAATCGAAAACAAAAAGAATAAATCTAAAAAGAAAAGGAAACAAAATTGAATACAATTATTAGTCATGTTATAATTTTAGTCTAAAAAACAAAGGATATTTTGATTGGGGAGAAGTGATTACTATGGGAGAAATGGGAATAAAGATTGTTGCAAAGAATAAAAAAGCAACACATGATTATTTTATTGAAGATACTTATGAAGCAGGACTTGTTCTTACAGGAACAGAAATCAAATCAATTCGTTCAGGTAAGGCTAATTTAAAGGATAGTTTTGCTCGAATTTCTAATGGTGAAGTATTTATTCATAATATGCATATTAGCCCATTTGACCATGGCAATCGGTTTAACCACGAACCTACACGAGCGAGAAAATTACTCCTTCACAAAGAAGAAATCAATAAATTGATTGGTTTAACGAAAGAAAAAGGTTACTCTTTAGTACCACTTAAATTATATTTGCGTAACGGTTTTGCTAAAATAGATATTGCATTAGCAAAAGGGAAGAAGTTACATGATAAACGGGAAGCAATTGCAAAAAAAGATGCGAATCGTGAAATAGCTCGTGCATTAAGGGAAAAACAAAAGCTGTAAATATAGAGGAAATTTGTTTCTCTTTTATGATATATCAAATTATGTTATACTATATAGTGCATCTAATTTGGGGGCGTTTTGGATTCGACGGGGATAGTTTGAGCATTAGTAGCGAGTCGAGGGGTCGCGGACCTCGTTAAAACGCGAAAGCCAATATTAACTGGCAAAACAAATAATAACTACGCTTTAGCTGCTTAATAACAGCTTGCGTGCTCTACCACTCCATCGCCCATGTGGCGTGACTAGGGCTCAACTTTAGTGGGATACGCGGTTCACTTTCCGTCTGTAGGTGGCCGAAGAGATTAATCAGACTAGCTTATTAGATAGTTGGTTACTTGACAGTTTAATAAGCGAAACCTAATCAAGTAACTGCACTCGGAGAAGCTAATGTGGCGATGTCTTCGGACAGGGGTTCGATTAGAAAATAGTCGCCTTGTGTGGTGACACACAAGTGAAGAACTTGGCTTTATCGGTGGAACTTAAGTCTTTGTGATAAGGTAACACCGAGCGGTATGTGAAGCAATTCAACAGCCGTGTATCGACTTATAGGCTACCTTCCTTTAAAGGTAGTACTAGGATATGGAATGTTTGATAGTAATCAAAATTTATATTCCATATAAAACGCCAAGGGACTTAAGGTTAAACTTAAGTTCAAGATATAGTCAGTGCCATTGCGAAAGCATGGAATAACATGTCCCCTCGCCTCCACCATTAATAATCATTTTTACAGCGTTGAATAATCATCTAGATGAACTTCGATTAAAACCGTAACGTCCTGTTACAACATCGAAGTTTGCACGTCCATGTGCTTCAAATGAAATCGTTGTGCCCGAAGGGTGCACCAAATTAATATGAAAAAAGATATCGTATGAGATGTCTTTTTTGCTTTTATAATTCGAAACGCCAAAATTATGTCTAAACAAACAGGCATAAATGACTCAACATGCAGACGATATCACAGTTTTAATCATGAAGAATGTTTATTAGAACTTATCGATTATTATGTGAAAGATGAAGCATTATTAATAGGAGGGTATCTGTTATTTAAAAACTTCAATATAAATAGTTTGATAAAAGAAAAATATAGAAATAATTTTAGGATACATCACATAAAAAATATAATAAACAAACTTAATTATAAGCAAATAGATGAATGTTTATCAGTCGTATTGAATCATGGGGGTAAATACGAAAACTTTTTTACTGAAAAGATATTACTGAAGGTTTTACTTATATTAAGAATATGAAGCAGATTACTACTTTTATAATGATATTAATTGCAGTTAATTTTTTCATTACTTACTCTATAACAGTGCCATTGCCTTATATTATTAATATTGTTTTAGAATTAAAGCCTGAGTATTTTGGAATAATTGAAGCTGCATTTCCTATCGGAATGATAATAGGCGCCGTTTTAATCAAAAGGATACTAGAAAAAAATAATTTCGAGAAAATTTTTATGGTTTCCAATTTTGTTATAGCATTAAGCATGATCTTTATAGGTTTACCGGTAATTCCATTAATTAATCTCACTTTTTTCTCTTTGGGAATATTGATATATTATATAGTTATTATGATATTTCTTGGAATTGCAATATCATTCATTGATATACCAATAATATATATGTTGCAAACTAGTGTATCTGAAGAATACAGGGGAAGGGTGTTAGGGATTGTAATAAGTATAGGAAGAATCGTTGTACCTATGGCATTAATTATCTCAGGATGGTTAATAAATGTTTTACCAGCTTCTTTTTCTCCACTATTGGGAGGTGTATTATATATCTTATTTATCGTTGGATATATAAAAAATAATAATATGAGTTATTTTGTTAATCAAGCGTGTGCATAAGTGAGAAAATAATTAGTGCTGTATTCATATGAAGTTAGTACAGCACATTTACTTGTGTATAAGTAAAAATATTATAGAATTCGTTTGTGAGTCCTATGTTTTGTTGTTAAATATAAGAAGTAATGGTAGTATATAAGTATAATTGAATATATTCATATACAAAGGGGACATAAACAAATGGAGGAATTATTCAAAACACTTGGGGATGAAAATAGGCTTAGAATATTGAATTTGTTAATAAACGATAAATTATTATGTGTATGTGAAATAGAAATAATATTAGAGATGACTCAGTCTAATGTATCAAGACATTTAAGCAAATTAAAAAATATTGGTATTATTACTCCTGAAAAGGAAAATCAATGGGTACATTATAAGATTAGTAATAAATTTAAAGAAGAAAATGATTTATTGTTTGATTTTTTACAACAAAAATTTAAAAATAACGTTATATATTTAAAGGATTTAAATCGTTATCATAAATACAGAATTAATAATTTATCCTGTCAAGTTATTGTAAAAGAAAAAAATAGAGTGTTAAATATAATAAGATGAAGAATAAGATTGAAAATATGAAAGTTTGTTAAAGGGAAATATTAAAATACAAAAATGACTGACCGCAAGGGGATTAATTCTTGCGGTTTTTTATTTTTATTTCTGCTATTTTTTTTAGATAGAGATTTTGATTCTCGAAAATTTTGGTATAAAAAAATGGGATTATGGGATAGTAATAAAGTATTTTAAGACGATTAAAACATAATAATATACATATGATATAATACCAGTAAGCAATAAGAGAAAGGTGGAGTTATTGTGAATGAGGATAATAGTATTAAAAGAAAATTATCAATCTTAGATTACACAAAAACTGGTATTGATGCTGTCTCCAAAACATTTTACAGATTTCCTCTTACAATCATTTTGTTCGTCTTACTTGCAGTAGTAATTATTTATAGAATTGAAACATCATATAATGAAAATGTTTATGAAGTGCTTGATCGTTTAACTGCTGTCTTATTACTTGGTATTACTTTATCGTTAACAGTTCAAGTTTTATTTGAACGGTTTCTTAAAAAAGATAATGTGATTACTAAAATTTCAATATACGTTCTAGAATTACTACTATTAACTGTGTACTATACATATTTATTTCCAAATACTAATCTTGTATCAATTGAACGGTTACTTTTATTTAGTATTGCTTTAATATTAAGTTTTTTATTCATACCTTATTTATTCAAAAAAGAAAATTTCGAGATATATATTACTAAAATTATAACAAGATTAATTGTTTCAGCATTTTTTACAACGGTACTCGCCTTAGGTTTAACTGCTACACTTTTTGCTATACAATCTTTACTTTATAATGATTTAAGAACAGAATTTTATGCTTATGTCTGGACTTTAGCGTGGTGTATTTTTGCACCTATCTATTTCTTACATGGGTTACCAAGAAGAAGTGAAAGCTTTAATTTAGATAGTTATCATAAGATTATACAAGTTTTATTATTATATATTATTTTGCCATTATTAGGTGTTTTTACTGCGGTATTATATGTTTATTTTGGCAAAATACTAATTACACAGGTGTGGCCGGAAGGTATAGTCTCTTATCTGGTACTTTCTTATACATCAATTGGAATTACTTCTATTTTTCTTATATCACCGCTTAAAGATAAAAATAAGTGGGCTAAAACTTTCATATCTCTTTATACTAAGCTAATCCTTCCATTATTAGTTATAATGTTTATATCAATAGGAATTCGTATTAAAGAGTATGGTTTTACTGAAAATCGATATTTTATTGTAATAATAGGCATTTGGGCTACCTTTGCTATGGCTTATATCATTTTTAATAAATGTAAAAACAATATAGTCCTTCCAATTAGTTTAGCTATTGTAGCTTTTCTATCTGTGTGGGGTCCGTGGAGTGCATTTAATATCTCTATTGCAAGTCAGAGCGAACGTTTTTATAATATTTTATCTAAATATGAGATGATTCAAAATAATGAAGTGGTTAGTAATAATATTATTATTGAAGATGCGGATCAAAGAGAAATTGTTGGAATTTTACGATATTTTGAACGTTCTCATGAATTAAATGATTTGGTATATTTACCAGCCGACTTTAGATTGGATAAAATGGAAGATACATTTGGATTTACTGAAAATATTTGGTATAACGATCCGTACAATCATTTTAATTACTACAAAACGGAAAATAATCCGCTTGTTATATCAGGATATGATATTCATTTTAGTTACAGGTCATATGAATTCAATAATGATAAAGTAGAGAAAGAATTTGTTTATGATTACGGTAATTTCAAAATCAATATTTCTAAAGAATATATTATGACTTTATCTAGTGATAGCAACGTGATTTACCAAGTAAATTTACTGGATTATATTAAGACATTAAATGATAAATATGGTACTAATAATTCTAAAGATGGTGGTGCAAGTACAGAAGATTTAATTTTAATTGATAAAAACGATGAAGTGAGGGTAATGTTTGTTTATAATCAAATTTATGGAACAGTTAATAACACATCTGATGATAAAATATTAATTGATAACATCGAAGCTGATATGTATATTGATATATTATATAGTTATTATGATATTTCTTGGAATTGCAATATCATTCATTGATATACCAATAATATATATGTTGCAAACTAGTGTATCTGAAGAATACAGGGGAAGGGTGTTAGGGATTGTAATAAGTATAGGAAGAATCGTTGTACCTATGGCATTAATTATCTCAGGATGGTTAATAAATGTTTTACCAGCTTCTTTTTCTCCACTATTGGGAGGTGTATTATATATCTTATTTATCGTTGGATATATAAAAAATAATAATATGAGTTATTTTGTTAATCAAGCGTGTGCATAAGTGAGAAAATAATTAGTGCTGTATTCATATGAAGTTAGTACAGCACATTTACTTGTGTATAAGTAAAAATATTATAGAATTCGTTTGTGAGTCCTATGTTTTGTTGTTAAATATAAGAAGTAATGGTAGTATATAAGTATAATTGAATATATTCATATACAAAGGGGACATAAACAAATGGAGGAATTATTCAAAACACTTGGGGATGAAAATAGGCTTAGAATATTGAATTTGTTAATAAACGATAAATTATTATGTGTATGTGAAATAGAAATAATATTAGAGATGACTCAGTCTAATGTATCAAGACATTTAAGCAAATTAAAAAATATTGGTATTATTACTCCTGAAAAGGAAAATCAATGGGTACATTATAAGATTAGTAATAAATTTAAAGAAGAAAATGATTTATTGTTTGATTTTTTACAACAAAAATTTAAAAATAACGTTATATATTTAAAGGATTTAAATCGTTATCATAAATACAGAATTAATAATTTATCCTGTCAAGTTATTGTAAAAGAAAAAAATAGAGTGTTAAATATAATAAGATGAAGAATAAGATTGAAAATATGAAAGTTTGTTAAAGGGAAATATTAAAATACAAAAATGACTGACCGCAAGGGGATTAATTCTTGCGGTTTTTTATTTTTATTTCTGCTATTTTTTTTAGATAGAGATTTTGATTCTCGAAAATTTTGGTATAAAAAAATGGGATTATGGGATAGTAATAAAGTATTTTAAGACGATTAAAACATAATAATATACATATGATATAATACCAGTAAGCAATAAGAGAAAGGTGGAGTTATTGTGAATGAGGATAATAGTATTAAAAGAAAATTATCAATCTTAGATTACACAAAAACTGGTATTGATGCTGTCTCCAAAACATTTTACAGATTTCCTCTTACAATCATTTTGTTCGTCTTACTTGCAGTAGTAATTATTTATAGAATTGAAACATCATATAATGAAAATGTTTATGAAGTGCTTGATCGTTTAACTGCTGTCTTATTACTTGGTATTACTTTATCGTTAACAGTTCAAGTTTTATTTGAACGGTTTCTTAAAAAAGATAATGTGATTACTAAAATTTCAATATACGTTCTAGAATTACTACTATTAACTGTGTACTATACATATTTATTTCCAAATACTAATCTTGTATCAATTGAACGGTTACTTTTATTTAGTATTGCTTTAATATTAAGTTTTTTATTCATACCTTATTTATTCAAAAAAGAAAATTTCGAGATATATATTACTAAAATTATAACAAGATTAATTGTTTCAGCATTTTTTACAACGGTACTCGCCTTAGGTTTAACTGCTACACTTTTTGCTATACAATCTTTACTTTATAATGATTTAAGAACAGAATTTTATGCTTATGTCTGGACTTTAGCGTGGTGTATTTTTGCACCTATCTATTTCTTACATGGGTTACCAAGAAGAAGTGAAAGCTTTAATTTAGATAGTTATCATAAGATTATACAAGTTTTATTATTATATATTATTTTGCCATTATTAGGTGTTTTTACTGCGGTATTATATGTTTATTTTGGCAAAATACTAATTACACAGGTGTGGCCGGAAGGTATAGTCTCTTATCTGGTACTTTCTTATACATCAATTGGAATTACTTCTATTTTTCTTATATCACCGCTTAAAGATAAAAATAAGTGGGCTAAAACTTTCATATCTCTTTATACTAAGCTAATCCTTCCATTATTAGTTATAATGTTTATATCAATAGGAATTCGTATTAAAGAGTATGGTTTTACTGAAAATCGATATTTTATTGTAATAATAGGCATTTGGGCTACCTTTGCTATGGCTTATATCATTTTTAATAAATGTAAAAACAATATAGTCCTTCCAATTAGTTTAGCTATTGTAGCTTTTCTATCTGTGTGGGGTCCGTGGAGTGCATTTAATATCTCTATTGCAAGTCAGAGCGAACGTTTTTATAATATTTTATCTAAATATGAGATGATTCAAAATAATGAAGTGGTTAGTAATAATATTATTATTGAAGATGCGGATCAAAGAGAAATTGTTGGAATTTTACGATATTTTGAACGTTCTCATGAATTAAATGATTTGGTATATTTACCAGCCGACTTTAGATTGGATAAAATGGAAGATACATTTGGATTTACTGAAAATATTTGGTATAACGATCCGTACAATCATTTTAATTACTACAAAACGGAAAATAATCCGCTTGTTATATCAGGATATGATATTCATTTTAGTTACAGGTCATATGAATTCAATAATGATAAAGTAGAGAAAGAATTTGTTTATGATTACGGTAATTTCAAAATCAATATTTCTAAAGAATATATTATGACTTTATCTAGTGATAGCAACGTGATTTACCAAGTAAATTTACTGGATTATATTAAGACATTAAATGATAAATATGGTACTAATAATTCTAAAGATGGTGGTGCAAGTACAGAAGATTTAATTTTAATTGATAAAAACGATGAAGTGAGGGTAATGTTTGTTTATAATCAAATTTATGGAACAGTTAATAACACATCTGATGATAAAATATTAATTGATAACATCGAAGCTGATATGTATATTGATATTAAATAAAAAAAGGGGGTGTCGCAAAACTACTTTAGGTAGTTAGCGTCACCCCCTTTCTTATTTAATTCACTTTAGTAAGATTACGCTTTTCTAAAGAAATTTAAGTGGTAGCCTTTCTATTCTTGAATTTGTAGGCAGCGAATAAAAATAATAAATAGAAAACAAATGCAGCTAAAGTATAAATATACATCATTGGATTATTAGTTAAAAATCCAACCACAGGAATACCTAATATGAACATTAAAGGAAGTCCGAAGAATAAACCAATTGCACTACCAAAAACTAAATTTTCAGCTACTTGTGAGTTAAAATCAGGGTCTACTTCTCTTAATAATGCTAGTCCTGTCGAAAGTGTACCTGTTAACATGCCATATAATGCAAGTATATATTCAAGCGTATGGACTTTGAACACTCTTTTGGAAAGATAATAGAGAAATATAAAAGTAACTATACCTCCTGTTAAAGTTATTAAGAGCAATGGTACTATGTTTGTTTTTATTACGTATATTGATAAGACTGCAACGGAAGCAGCTATCATATAATCAAATGAAGCTCCAGAAATTCTTTGCAATAGGTAGTTATTAGGGTAATTCTTAACAATAATTTTTTTCCTTTTTAAGTAATCAAATATAAATCTTAATACGATTGCGTAAATAGTACCAAATAAAAATTGTAATCCCCATAATAGAGACATTACTGTTTCTCCATAAGTACCAAGTGGTTTTAGCACTAAATCTAAACCTAGCAAGGTTAAGTATGCTACTAAATAAACAATTCCTATCAAGCAGATTTGAACCGTTATTTTATCAAGTCCAATGCTTAACGGTATGTCCCCAGGTTCTGATTCCTCTTTAATATTTTCACGAATAATATCAGTGTCTTGAGTCTCATGTTTCATTTTTTTCTTTTTAACAAGATAATTTAGAAAAAAGACGCCACCAATACTAGCCCATAAAAATCCAAAAGTTGAGATAGCAAGCCCTACTTGTCCACCATCAATGAATCCGGATGGTTCCCATTGATTACCGATGGAATATGCAACACCCGGTCCTTGTCCAAAGCCTAAAGGAAGGAGAAGACCAAATGTAGGGAAAATATTTGGGAAGAGTGTATAGAGTAGAATTAATGTTATACTAAATCCAATTAAACCTTGAACTAAATAAGTTGAAACAATAGTTAATCCCGTATTAAAGCTAGCATTGTTTTGTTTACCATTAGTTCGCTCTTTTAAAGCTAAAGCAATAAATCCTATTGACATTAAGTGATAAACCATTGTTTCTAAGTTTTCAGGATTAAAAGGTGTTAGGTTTAAAATTTCAGGACCTAATATTAAACCTATAAATCCAGCAACGAATGATGTAGGTACTAAGAATTTGTTAAATATTTTGAGTTTCTGTTTAATAAAAATTGCTAAAAAGATAAATAAAGATAAGTACATAAAATCTAAAATTCCTATCCAATGATTATCCAATAATAACACGCCTCTCTGAATTAAACTTCAACTAACATATATTTCTTTTTATTTGAATTTTCATTAAAAATATTTAATGCAGATGTCCATTTATAGGCTGATGTGGTAGGACTGTCAAAAATAAACCTAAATAATTGCTCATCATAATAAAATTCGAATTGATTATTGTATTGAACATTTAAGCCGGAAATTTTGGTAACTTCAAAATGTCTAAATTCTTCGCTAGAATTTTCTAAATAAAAGTATTTACTGTTTAATGCAATATTACCATGGAATATTTTTTCTAGCGGTTTTAATCTGCTGCTTACAAAAACAGTTACATTCTCATCTTTTAAAATAGGTTCGTTTACATTATTAGTATTATTCATTAAAAATTCTAAATTTTCTATTTGCCATCGATCCCATGGACTTGGATATTCAAAATACATTTCACTATCAACCTTATCAAAAAATCCATATTTATTATAAATAACAGAATAATTGCATTTTTCACAATAAAACAAATTGTCCCTTGAGTGCATATCTCCAATAGATTTACAATGAGGACAAGTAAAAAGAAATAATTCAAGGTTTTCGGTTAATTTAGCACTTGTATAAGTATTCATGTTTTGTTTCTGTTTTTCGTATTCATTATGATAAAGAGCAGTATTCAATTCCGTGTCTATTTGTTCAATTGTCATATTTTTTATTTTTGATGGACTTAAAATATATTTATAGTTTAGATGTATTTTACCTTTACGGTTTTTGGAGGACCATCTTGGGCGGGCTAAGTGAGCACCTTCAAGAATTACTGTGACAACGGGTATTCCTAGTAATTTAACTAATTTTGAAGTTGAGGGAACTAACTCTAATGTTTTACCATCCCAACTTCTTTGTCCTTCAGGAAATATTCCAACAATACCATTGTTTTTAACTATTTTTATTATTTCCTTAACAGTAATAATATCGGCGACAAATTTCTTTTTTGGGATTGCTCTAACTAATTTGCTCATAAAGAATCCTCTAATAGGATATCTAAATTGTTCATCTGATGTAACAAAATAGATAGGTTGTTTAACATAGGTCCCGATAATAAATGGGTCTAAATTATTAGTATGATTTGCGAGTATTAAATAAGGTGGTTTAATTTTTTTTAAGTCAAGGTTATCATAGCTAATGTTGTACTTATATTTAAGATAAACATGAAGCATAGAAATTCCAATTCTATTAAGGGGAAGACTTGCCTTTCTAAATTCAGTTGACATATAGCACCTCCTTATAAGTTAGTAAAAAATAAAATGCATAAGCTTTTTTAAAACAAAAAAAGGATTACCTTTGTAAATTGAATTTGAGAAAATATACATTATAGATGGGTAAGTCCTATATTTTACTATAACAATATTTTTATGATATTAAAAGGACTTTAATTAAAAGGACACGATGTTTAGTAAATTTTTTTACGTATTACCGTATAAAAGTTTATTCTTTTTTTTTACTTTGTGTTACTATAACTTTATATTAATTTTTTATTCCAATAATCTTTTCTTGTAAAAATTATTAAAAACTTGTAATATTTTTATTAAAATTAGTATTAAGATTACATATAAATAAAATACTATTTTCTTATCTGTTATTTTTTGAGAAGTAAATTTTCAATAGGTATTATTAGAAATAATTAAAAAAGAAGGGGAGACATATGGAAAATTCAAAGAGGGAATTGAAGACAAAGATACTTAGAAGAGTTATTCAGGGCTTCTTCTTGGCCTTTACTGTATTTTTTTTAGTAAAATTTGTTCCAAACAGAAGTTTTATGTTGATAACTCTAGCACTTATTATTTTTATTACAGTAGTATTTCGTACAGGTTTTTGTGGTTGGATTTGTCCGCTGGGGACGATATTCGATTTTGTTAGAGGATTAGGTAAAGGTATTGGAAGATTACCCTTTGTTAAACCAATAAACAAGAAATACAAGAAGTGGGTTAAGAATAATAGAGGGATACTAGATAAAATAGACAAATACGCTAGGTATTTTAAATATGTCTTTTTCTTATGGATATTACAGGCTGCTTTTTTAGACCTTGCAACTATAAAAAATGGTGATGAGCATGGATTAATTACGGTGCTATATTTTGTAATTGCAGTTTTAGTTGTTGGACTCTTTGTTGATAGATCATGGTGTAAATATGCTTGTCCATTAGGTGCTGCCATTGGATTATTTGGAAAATTAAGTCCTACAAGAGTATCGAGAGACGAAGATTTATGTATTAGCTGTAGTATATGTTCTAGAGCTTGCCCAATGAATATAGATGTAGCAAATAAAAAATATGTAAAAGATTTAGATTGCAATACGTGCGTGAAATGTGTTGATGTATGTCCTGTGGATGGTGCATTGGATTTGAGAATTAAACTACCTTTGTCTAAAAAACAAAATTCTCAAATTGTAGAGACTGCAGAGAAACAGGCGGTGAAGTAAATGAAAATATCAAAAAATGCATATGGTTTTATTATTATCAGTATATTTTTAGGAGTTCTAATTATTACACATTTAGCTGGTATATGGGATGTATCTGTTAAATCTGATGCAAATGAAGGTAGTAGACATGCGATGTCAACATTGCATTATGCTGGTGAGTTATATAATAATTAAACAATTTCAAACTAAAAACTGGGCAAAAATGCCCAGTTTTTTTTGGAAAAATAAAGTTATACAAAAAGTTTATTTGCGAGTTTTTTTTATGTTATTATATTTTTAGATGATTTCTATATAAAAATGAGGGATGCAACATATGGGAAAAAACACAAACCAAAAGAGTGTAAAACCGTATCGCAACATGATTCAAGGTTTTTTCTTAATATTGATTGTATCTTTATTAGTTAAATTTTTTCCATCTCATGAGTTTTTATATTTAGCTTTTGTATTAATTCTTTTGACTGTGATATTGTTAAATACAGGTTTTTGTGGGTGGATATGTCCGATTGGAACTTTTGTTGATTTAATAAGAGGATTAGGGAAAAAAATAGGTAGTTTTTCTTTTTTCAAGCCAGCTAATAAAAAATTTAAAAAATGGGTTAAGAATAATAAGGTAATTTTAGATAAAATAGATAAATATGCTAAATTAATAAAATATATATTTTTGCTCTGGATTTTACAGGCCATTTTTCTTGGTTTTGCTAGTATAAGTGACGGAAATCTAATAGTAACTTTAATATATATTATTTTATATGTAGCTTTATTAGTTTCAAGTTTTTTTGTTAATAGGGCTTGGTGTAGATATGCATGCCCATTAGGTGCTGTAATAGGGTTATTTGGTAGATTAAGTCCAACTAAAGTGACAAGAGATGAAGAAATATGTATTAGCTGTAATATGTGTACTAAGAGTTGTCCGATGAATATTGATGTTGCAAGCAAGCTGTATGTAAGAGATTTAGGATGCAGCACTTGTTTAAAGTGTGTGGATGTATGTCCTGTCGAAGGAGCATTGGATTTAAAGATGAAGACATTTTTTTCCGACAAAAAAGCTTCTCAAATTATTGAGTCCGTTGAGGAACAGGCGGTGAAGTAGATGAGAATATCAAAATTTGTGTATGGATTTATCATAGCCTTTATACTATTGGGAGTATTAATAATAGCTAAAATCGTAGGAATATGGGAAGTTTACGAATGGGGTAGCAATAAAGATATTAATTATGAATTGATATCTACTAATTATTTTCTTAACAATATTGGGTTTCCAAGTGATTTGCCTACCTCAACATTAGTAAAAGATATTAAAGGTTTAACTGGAATTGACCCCGCTCCTAAAGGATTATATTTCTTTACAAAAAAAATGATTATTTAATGATAGTCTGGGAAGTAGTAATAGCCCAGACTATTACTTTTATATTTCACAAATACGTAATATTTTTCTTATCAAACAAGTAGTATAGTTTATATTAAATGAATTACTTTTTTATTTTTTGGGGGTTAAAAAAATGATTTTTTTAAAATACACTGACATATACTCTGTTTTAGTTATCGTATTTATTCTATCTATAATGATATATCGAATTATTCATTCAGGAGAAAAAGAACTTATTTTATGGATTCCGGGAGTTTTGGGATTGATCTTTGTTTTATTTATTGAAGCTAATGAAAGCATATTAGTAATAGATAAATATTTCATTGGAGGCATAGCTTTTACATTAGCTTTAATTTCTTCTGCTAATATTGTTGTATTTGATACTAAGAAAAATCTATTTAGATATTATATATTTATTTCAATAGGCACAGCTCTATTTATTTCTTTTACAGATTACTTTGGTGGTTACGTAAATAGTGTATTGACAAAACCTTTGTTCTTAATTTTGATTGTAATTAGTTTTTTTGCTTTGGTGATAGCACCAATTATTGTACTCGTAAACAAGAAGGCAAATATTCATATTTTGTGGAGTGTACTTGGTTGGAGTGTAATAGCCTTTGCTGGGTGGAATCAATGGTCATTGGCTGCAAAATACTTTGCATTAGGAGTAGATAAGT
>CAZIGM010000017.1:0-18040 GCA_964538675.1 uncultured Bacillaceae bacterium
TAGTACCTAAGTATACTTTATTAGATTTATTAGAGAAGCATCTAGAAATATGGGAAATAATAGAGAAAGGAATTAATGGTATACAATTTATTGCAGGTGGATCTGACTTAGAGAATCTATTTAATCTTACTAGAAATAGTTTTCCATATTTAATTGACCAGTTATCTTTATTAAATGGAAAAATAGATATTCTATTAATAGATACTGGCGCAGGTATAAATCAAGAATCTTTAAAATTATTACTCGCATCAGATGAAGTTTTTATTATTACTACTCCTGAGCCAACATCAATAACAGATTCTTATGCAATGATCAAATTATTAAAGACAAAAAAGAAAGAAGTAAAGATGAATTTGATTATTAACCAAATAGCTAGTGAAAGTGAAGCAAATAGTACAGCAAATAGATTAAAGTTAGTTACAGAAAAATTTTTAAATTCTGAGATTAATATTCTTGGGTACATATATAAAGACGATGTTGTTTCTAAATCTGTAAAATCACAGATACCTTTTTATGTGAACTATCCTAATAGTAGAGCATCTCGAAATATTAAATTATTAGTTGAACAATATATCAATAATCCTAAAATAGAAGGTACGTCAAGTGGTGTTAAAAACTTTTTAGAAAAATTAACAAAAAATGCATTTTAAACAAGGTGATAATGTGGGAAAAATTCGTGTACTAGTTGTAGATGATTCTTATTTTATGAGAAAATTAATTTCTAATATATTAATAGACAGTGATGATATTGAAGTAATCGATACGGCTAGTGATGGATTAGAGGCTATTAGCAAGGTACAAGCATTATCACCAGATGTAATTACTTTAGATATTGAGATGCCAAAAATAAATGGGCTTGAAGCTCTCAAAGAGATTATGCAAAAAAAACCGACACCTACGATTGTGTTAAGCAGTTTAACTAAAGATGGTGCAGATACAACAATGCAAGCATTGAATATTGGTGCTTTTGATTTTATTGCTAAACCGTCAAAGAATATTTTATTAGATATTCAGAAGATAAAAGATGATCTAATTAATAAAATATTAGTAGCCTATAATCAAAAAGAAAATTGGAGAAAACAATGGGTCAAAAAAGATAATGAAAGTCAAACAGAGAAAAAAGATACTACATTTGACTTTTCAATTAATAAAAGTGATTATTTACAGGGAATAGTTGCGATTGGAACATCTACAGGAGGACCAAAGGCTCTACAAGAGGTTATAGCAAGTCTACCAGAAGATTTACCGTATAGTATATTGATTGTACAACATATGCCTATAGGGTTTACAAAATCATTAGCAAATAGATTAAATTCAATATCAAAAATTAATGTAATTGAAGCCGAAGACGGTCAAAAAATTATTCATGGTACAGCATATATAGCTCCTGGTAATTATCATATGACAATAGAAAAAGGTATTAGTAGTTACCAAATAAAACTAAATCAATCAGATCCAGTCGGCAATCTACGTCCTTCTGTAGATGTTCTTTTCCGGTCTTTAAAAAATATTAATCTAAATAAAATATTTGTAATTATGACTGGTATGGGAAGTGATGGAACAAATGGAGTGATTGAAGCAAAAGATAAGGAAAATGATATATTGATAGCTGAAGACGAAA
Organism: uncultured Bacillaceae bacterium; assembly: GCA_964538675.1. Classification (GTDB taxonomy): domain Bacteria; phylum Bacillota; class Bacilli; order Tepidibacillales; family Tepidibacillaceae; genus CAZIGM01. The sequence continues at coordinate 1,622 of CAZIGM010000017.1, forward strand.
AATCATGTATAGTATATGGAATGCCAAAATCAGTAATTCAAAAAAGGCTTGCAAATGAGGTTGTTTTATTGAAAGATATATCAAATTCTATAATAAATAATATAAAAAAACAGAGGAGGTGCTAGTAATGGATATGAATCAATATTTAGATATTTTTATTGATGAGGCAAAGGAACATTTAATTAAACTTAATGAATGGCTATTAAAATTGGAAAACGAACCTAATAATATTGACTATATTAACGAAATTTTTCGTTCTGCACATACTTTGAAGGGTTCAGCGGCAACAATGGGCTTTGAAAATATGGCAACATTAACGCATGAAATGGAAAATCTTTTAGATCTTATAAGAAACAATAAAATAAGTGTAAATGTAGAGATTATAGATATTATCTTTAATTGTTTAGACTTATTAGATAAAATGGTTAACTCAATTATTACTAATGGTAATGATGATATTAATTCAATTAATGTTATAAATATGCTAGAAAAGGTTTCTAATATTTCGACTTCTAATACTTTTTCATTGAAAGAAAGTTTTGATAATGAAAAATTCGATTATGATCAATATGAGTCAACAATTATTAAGCAGTCACTTCAAAGTGGTTATTTTATCAATAAAATTGTTGTAAGTATAGATGAAGAGGCAGTACTTAAGTCAGTTAGAGTATTTATGGTTTTGAATGAAATGGAGAAGTATGGAGAGGTATTAAAAACTAATCCACCTATTGAAATACTCGAAAATGAGGAATTCGGTAGTGGATTTGCATTGATTCTCATAACTAAAGAGAAGGAAGAAAATATTATTAATGTAATTAGAAATATATCTGAGATAAAATCTGTGAATATTACGCCAATTACTACCGATGACTTAAAAATAAAAGGTAATAAAAACAATATTGATAGCACGAATCTTAAGAACGATGATACTATTTCATCTATGAAATTCCTTAACAAAATGGTTCGAGTGGATATTGACAGGCTTGATGAGTTGATGAATTTATTTAGTGAATTAATTATTGATCGTGGACGTTTAGAAAAACTAGCTAGTGATATTAAGAATAATGAACTATCAGAAATCGTTCAACATGTTAATCGAATTACTACTGATTTACAAACTAATATTTTAAATTTACGAATGGTACAAGTTGAACAAGTATTTAATCGTTTTCCAAGAATGATACGTGATTTGTCTAAAGAATTGAATAAAAAGGTGAATTTAAATATAATTGGTGCTGAGACTGAATTAGATAGAACAGTTGTTGATGAAATTGGGGATCCTTTAGTACATATATTACGAAATGCTGTTGATCATGGATTAGAATCAACACAAACTAGATTAAAAAGCAATAAGTCTGAAAATGGCAATATTACTTTAAAGGCTTATCAAAGTGGAAATAATATCTTTATCGAAATTTATGATGATGGTACAGGTATTGACATTGATAATATTTTAGAAAAAGCTATTAATAAAGGTATTATTACCTCAGACGAATTACATAATTATACAAAAGATCAAGCATATAGCATATTATTTAAAGCAGGATTTAGTACCTCAAAGGAAGTTACCGATGTTTCAGGTCGTGGTGTTGGATTAGATGTAGTTAAAGGAAAGATTGAATCTTTGGGTGGCTTAATTTCAATTGATTCCGAATTAGGAAAAGGAACAACGTTTACTATTCAATTACCTTTAACCTTATCAATTATTTCTTCGATGTTAGTAAAAGTTCAAGATGAGAAATATGCTATTCCATTAAGTTCAATTATTGAAACCGCTGTATATAGTAGAAATGATATAATGCATGCACAAGGGCAAGAAGTTATTGATTTTAGAGGCAAAATAGTTCCGATTATATATTTAAAGAAAGTCTTCAATATACCGGTTACAATAGAACATGATAAAGATGATATTGCAATAGTAATTGTTAAAAAGAAGGACAAAATTGCAGGCATAGTTGTAGAATCATTTATTGGACAACAAGAAATTGTTTTAAAATCGTTTGGTGAATATTTAAAACAAGTATTTGCAATATCTGGTGCTACAATATTAGGTGATGGTCAAGTTGCATTAATAATAGATACCAATGCTTTAATTAAATAGGAGGTAGTTAAATGCCTAAGGGAAGAGAACATATTGACGAGGAAAAAAAAGTTATAGTCTTTAAGTTAAAGAATGAGGAATATGGAGTTGACGTTACACAAGTTAAATCTATTGAACGAATGGAACATATTACTAGAGTCCCAAATACCCCCCCATTTGTTAAAGGTGTAATAAATTTAAGAGGCGTCGTTATTCCAATTATAGATCTGAGAAAAAGGTTCGGGTTTGATATTAAGGATTATAATGAACAAACTAGAATTATAATTGTTAATGTTGATGAAATGGAAGTTGGGCTGATAGTAGATGCAGCTAATGACGTAATTGACATTTCATTAAGTGCTATTGAACCCCCTCCAAAAGTAGTCGGTGGCGTTGAATCTGAGTATTTGAGCGGTGTTGCAAAAATAACTGATCGTCTGTTAGTACTATTAAATTTAAATAAAGTTTTAAATCCTAATGAAGTAAAAGAATTAGAAAAATTCGGGATGGAATAATGGAATTTAATATTGATAAAATAAAAGATACACAACTTGATATACTTAAAGAAATAGGTAATATTGGAGCAGGACACGCTGCAACAGCTTTATCTAAAATAGTTCAAAAGCAAATAGATATGAAAGTACCAAAAGTTAAGATGATACAACTATCTGAATTTGAAGAAATAATTGGCGGAGAGGATAAAGTTGTAGTTGGAATCTTCTTAAGATTAGAAGGGGATATTAAAGGTAATATATTCTATACTATGCCTGTTTCAACTGCGAAAAATTTATTGAAGAAATTATTAAATGCTGAAGTTGATGATAATAGTGAGTTTTCTGAGTTAGAAATATCGGCCATACATGAATTCGGAAATATTTTAGCTGGCTCATATATTTCGTCACTAGCTGATTTTACTAAACTATCGATTTATCCTTCAGTTCCTTCAATGACAATTGATTTAGCAAACGCTATTCTTAGTTTTGGCTTAATAACAATTTGTCAAGTTAGTGATGTTGCTATATTAATAGATACTAGATTTCAAGAAGGAGAAGAATATATAGAAGGTCAATTTTTTCTAATCCCTGATCCTGAAGCGTATGCTACATTGTTTTCTTCTTTAGGGGTACCTTTAATATGAATGTGAATGTAATTAATATAGTTAAAGTTAGTATTGCAGATTTAAATATAGCTATTGCTCCTGATAAAATAAAAACTATTGGATTAGGGTCGTGTATAGGAATTGTATTATATGATAATAAAAAAAAGATTGCAGGTTTAGCACATATAATGCTTCCCACATTAGATAATAGAAATAAAGAAAATGTTAATAGAGCTAAATATGCGAATACTGCAGTATCAGTATTGTTAGAAAAAATGGAGAAAACCGGAGCTTTTAGAAGTAATATTATTGCCAAGATTGCTGGTGGTTCACAGATGTTTAATTTCACACCATCAAATGATTTATTAAATATTGGATCCAGAAATATTGAAGCAACAAAAAAAACATTATTAGAACATAAAATACCTTTAATTGCTGAGGATACTGGTGGAAATATTGGTAGAACAATTGAATTCGATTCATCCACTGGATTGTTATTAATTAAAACTGCTAAACAGGGTGTAAAAGAGATATGATGCTGATAAAATGGAAAAAGTTTGCAACATTACTAGGAGGAGTTTCATTTTTAATAGTATTTCTGTTTAATTTACGAGTTAATTTATTTTGGACATCCTTTTTAAGAGGAATTATTTCTTTTTTTGTATTCTTTTTATTAGGTGTTTTAATACATATTAGTTTATATTTTAGTTTAAAAAATACTGATAATAAAGGAACAAATATAGATTTACAATCTTCTAATAACGACAACTTGAATTTTGATGAAATCTATAATACATCTAAAGATGACGATTTTAAACCATTAGAATTTAAAAAAATTAAATCAACAAATTTAGAGAAGTAATTATGTAAAAGTTTAAAGGGTAGGTGTCATCATATGAGAAGTCAACAACAACTGGACATAAATGATTTATGGCAATTGTGGAGTGAAAATAATGATGAAAGCGCTTATCAACAATTAGTAGAAAACTATATTGGGCTTGTTGATCAAGTTGCAAAAAAAATAATTCCGAATATGTCTAGTCAAGTTACTTTTGATGAATTAAAAAGTAGTGGAATGATTGGTTTTTTAGATGCATTAAAGAAATTCGATTATAAAAGAGGTTTACAATTTGAGACTTATGCTACCTTGCGTATTAGAGGCTCTATTCTTGATGGTTTACGTGAAAATGATTGGATTCCTCGTTCAATTAGAGAAAAATCTAAAAAATTAGAAAAGGCATATCACGAATTAGAACAAAAGTATTTAAGGTCTGTTACTGATTTAGAAGTAATGAACTTTATGGGAATGGAAGAAAAAGAGTTTTATCTTAGCCTACAAGAAACGTCATACATGAATTATCTGTCTTTAGACGAATCAATAGATGATGACCATGAAATTACTCGTACATCTTTATTGCCAGATTATACTGATATTATTGACGAGAAAATAAATAAAGATCATGAAAAAGAGATTTTAACAAATGCCATTAATCGTTTGCCGGAGAAAGAAAAATTAGTTGTTTCATTATATTATTATGAAGAACTTAATTTGACTGAGATTTCTGAAATTATGAATTTATCTACTTCAAGAATTTCGCAATTACATACAAAAGCAATATATAGATTAAGAGGATCGTTAGGTAGACAGAAAAAAAATCTTTTTTAGAAAGAAGGTGAGAGTTTTATGGAAATAGATAGTGTTGAAGATTTATCAAATATTATTAATGTTTCCATATTAGATTCAGGTTTCAGAGCTGTATTAAACATTAGTGACGAAGAGCCAGTGGAAGGTAAGTTATCTTATGACAAATTGATTGAATTTCTAAAGAAAAAAAATGTAGATTTCGGATTAAATGAGATTAAACTTAAAGATATTTGTGATCATCCTAAAGAATACATCGGAATAGAAGAGGAAATTGCTAGAGGTTTAATGCCTACTAATGGAAAAGATGGTTGGATTGATTGGAAAGTAAAAATCAAATCTAATGAAGGACCAAAACTATTAGAAAATGGTAGTGTTGATTATCATAATTTAAACAAAATAATTAATATTAAAAAAGGTGACCTGTTAGCTATTAAAATACCTGGTACAAAAGGGATTCCAGGGAAAAGTATAAGCAGTAAGGATATAGCCGCTAAAAATGGGAAGGATGTTCTATTCAAGGTAGGTAAGAATGTATTAATAAATCCTAACAAAGACAAGCTTTATGCAGGTATTGACGGACAATTAGTATTTACAGATAAAGATAAAATAAATATCTTTCCTATATATGAAGTTGTTGGGGATGTAGATTTTGGAATTGGTAATATTGATTTTGTAGGTACTGTTATAGTGAAAGGTAATGTTCCAGATGGGTTTAAGATAAGAGCAGATGGAGAAATTAAGGTTTATGGAAACGTAGATGGTGCGGAGTTAATAGCTGAAGGTGATATCTATATTCAACATGGTATAATAGGACATAATAAATCATCAGTTGATACAAAAGGGAAATTGACTGTTGCATTTATTCTAGATTCAGATGTAAAGGCTAGTGATGAAATTATAGTATCCAAAAGTATAATGCATAGTATTGTATCCTCAGGCGACAAGGTAGTATGTCAAAGTGATAAAGGAATTATTGTGGGTGGTGAAATTCACGCAGCTAACTCGGTTGTAGCAAAATGTATTGGTAATGAACATACAACTATGACAATAATTGAAGTAGGAATTAATCAAGCGTTAAAAAATGAAATGAGAGAAAATCGTAAAGAGAAGAAAGAATTAGATATAATATTAGATAAAATTGAAAAAGGTTTATTGTTATTTAATAAAATGGAAAACGAAAATGGTATGTTAAATCCAGAAAAAAAAGAGATGAAAGAGGAATTTCTAAAACAAAGTGTGATTATAAAGAAAAAAGTTAAAGAGATTAAAGAGAGAGAATTTCTAATTGATGAAAAATTAAAGGAAATTAAAAACGCTAATATTGAAGTGAAAGACATTATATATCCTGGTGTAAAAATTATTATTGGAAAAACTGTGAAATTTATTAAAGAAGAAATAAAATACGCTAAATTCGTTCTTGATGATAATGAAGATATTATAATTATGAAATAAGTTTTAAGGGGGATACAGATGAGTTTTAAATTTATTGAATTACAACTTTCAATGCCTAAAACTCAAGAACTTGGTAAACTTCAAGGACATATGCATCAAAGAACAAATATAGAGCAAGGTTTATTAACGAGTCAATTAAAGAGGACAGAAATAGAAAGAAGAAAAAAAACGCAAAAAAGTGAAAAGACTAACTTGCATGGTGAGAACACAATGAATAAGCCAAAATCTCCTATAGAACGTGAATATAAAGGTTATTTTGTTGACATAGAAGTATAATATATAAAATTTAAAGAAATTGGTGTGATTTATTATGGATAATGTTTTGTTACAATTAATATTTATTTGTGTAGGTATTATATTAATAGTTATTGCTTTATTTAGACCTAAAAAGACATCTGACTTAGAAGAGATGATAGAAAAAATGTTTGAAGATTTTATTATGCAAATAGATATAGAGAATGAAGATATGATAAATAAAATAAAACAAACAACACAAAATAAAATTCCCCAAGAAATAGTAGTTAAAATTAATTTTTTAGAACAAAAAATAAACAAACTTGAACAAGAGTTAAATAATAATGTATCTATAAAAAATGAAACAGAAAATGATACATCCCATGCTGCTAATCAGAAATATATTGATGTATTGAAGCTACACAAAGCTGGATATGATATTGAGGAAATAGTTAATAAAACTCTTGTTAGTCATGCGGAAGTTAAATTTATTTTAGAATTAAGTAAGAAGGATTTTAAATATGTTTAAAAATAGATATTTTATAATGGGGCTAGGTCTAGGATTTATTTTGTGTGGTGTTTTGCTTATATTTTACGGAGAAGATTTAATTTTCTCTAATTCTACTGATATAACAATTGAAGAATTAAAAGAGATAGGAATTGAGAAAAATCTATATATTTATACTGAAGAAGAATTAAATGAGCTCATTAAGCAATCTAATAATGAGGAAGACGAAGAACTTAATGTTTGTGATAATGAGATTGAAGACGATATAATTAATAATGAATCTATTATTTTCACTATTCCTTATGGGTTAGATTCTTATGAAGTAACAAATCATTTATATGATATAGGTGTTTTAGAAGATAAACAAGAATTTAATAGAATTTTAATAAATAATAATTTAACAAAAAAAATTATTGCGGGAGATTATGAATATAATCAAAATTTGTCAGTTGGAGAATTAATTGAATTAATCACAAAGGCGAAAATATTAGATTGATTAACTCTAGTTCTTATCAATGTTGCAACTTAGTTTAAGTTATGATATATTATTTTGGTGAAAAAAAACACACGCTAAGTGATTTAATTATGGTTCTGGGAACAGTAGTAATTAAAGATGAATTTAGCGGAGGATAAAAACCAAAGGAGGTGAAAGATATGGCAGTTATTTCCATGAAACAATTATTAGAAGCAGGAGTTCATTTTGGTCATCAGACTCGTCGTTGGAACCCTAAAATGGATCGCTATATCTTTACGGAGAGAAACGGAATTTATATTATTGATTTACAAAAAACAGTTAAGAAGGTTGATGAAGCATATAATTTCTTAAAAAATGTATCTGCTTCAGGAAAAAGTATATTATTTGTTGGTACGAAGAAACAAGCTCAGGATTCAGTACAAGAAGAAGCAATACGTTCCGATAGTTTCTTTATTAATCAGAGATGGTTAGGTGGGACTTTAACAAATTTTTCAACTATTCAAAAACGTATCATTCGTTTAAAAGAATTAGAGAACATGGAAGAAAACGGTACTTTTGAAGTTTTACCAAAAAAAGAAGTTATTATATTAAGAAAAGAAAAAGATCGTTTGGAGAAATTCTTAGGTGGAATTAAAGGAATGAAAGATATTCCAGGTGCTCTTTTTGTTGTTGATCCAAGAAAAGAAAGAATTGCTGTTGCTGAAGCACATAAATTAGGTATTCCAATTGTTGGTATTGTAGATACTAACTGTGACCCTGATGAAATTGATTACGTTATACCTGGTAATGACGACGCGATTCGTGCTGTTAAATTATTAACAGAAAGAATGGCCGATGCTATAGTTGAAGGAAAACAAGGCGAACAAACTAATGAGTAATGTAGAAGGGTGGCCTATGGGTAATAAGCCCTACCGCCCTTTTTTATTTAAAATTTAACCTTATAAATATATAAGTAGGAGGTTATTTATATGCAAATTTCTGCATCAATGGTAAAAGAACTCAGAGAAAAAACTGGTGCTGGTATGATGGATTGTAAAAAGGCACTAAATGAAACAAACGGAGATATAGAAAAAGCTATTGATCTTCTTCGAGAGAAAGGTATTGCGTCGGCTGATAAGAAGGCAGGTCGTATAGCGACAGAAGGTATTGTTGAATCTTATATCCACGGTGAAGGACGTATTGGTGTTCTTGTAGAAATAAATTGTGAGACTGATTTTGTAGCAAAAACTGATGAATATAAAACCTTTGTTAAAGATATTGCATTGCATGTTGCTGCATCTAATCCGAAGTATGTAAAAAGAGATGAAGTATCTGAGGATGAGATTCAAAAAGAACGTGATATATTAAAACAACAAGCTTTAAATGAAGGGAAACCAGAACAAATTGTTGAAAAAATGGTAGAAGGTCGGATAGAGAAATACTTTAAAGAGATTTGTTTATTAGAGCAACCTTTTATAAAAGATCCCGATAAATCAGTTGAAAAATTATTAAAAGAGAAAATAGCAAAAATCGGTGAGAATATAAATATTCGCCGTTTTGCCAGATTTGAATTAGGTGAAGGAATCGAGAAAAAAGAATGTGATTTTGTAGAGGAAGTAATGGCTCAAACAAAACTTTAAGATTTTATTAACAATTATTAATTGATAGGCTTTAGAAAATGTTCTATTTTAGTAGTAAAGTAGAAATCGGACTTTTTCTAGAGCTTGATAGGAGCACCTAAATGTTCCTTAGGCTGTTGAAAATGCTCAATTTCTTCGTTACAGCTTAAATCTTCGGTACTCACTTACGTTAAGTAAGCTCCGTTCCTCGATTTAAACGTGCCTTGAACTAGAACATTTTCAACAGCCTGATTTTGTTGACTTTGTCAACAATCTGAGGAACACCTAAGTGTTCCTATTTTTTAAATTAGCAGGGATACATATAATATTTGTAGAATATACTATTCGGAGGTTTAAAAAATATGAATCATCCAAGATATAAAAGGATAGTTTTAAAATTAAGCGGAGAAGCATTGGCTGGAGATCTAGGATATGGTATTGATCCTAATGTTATTACTTCTATAGCGGATCAAATTAAAGAAATTGTAGATATAGGAGTACAAGTAGCAGTAGTAGTAGGTGGGGGAAATATATGGCGCGGAGTAGCTGGGAGTTCAAAGGGGATGGATAGAGCTACAGCTGATTATATGGGTATGCTTGCTACTGTAATGAATTCTTTGGCCTTACAAGATTCTTTAGAAAATATTGATGTACCTACAAGAATGCAAACCTCGATAGAAATGAGACAAGTAGCAGAGCCATACATACGTAGACGAGCTATTAGACATTTAGAAAAAAATAGAGTTGTGATTTTTGCTGGAGGAACTGGTAATCCTTATTTTTCTACAGATACAACAGCTGCTTTGAGAGCAGCAGAAATAGAAGCAGAAGTAATTTTAATGGCAAAGAATAATATTGATGGTGTTTATTCTGCAGATCCATCAAAAATTAAGGACGCAGTAATGTATGATTCCTTAACTTATTTAGAGGTAATAAAAAATGGACTTGAGGTTATGGATTCTACTGCTTCAACTTTAAGTATGGATAACAATATTCCAATGATAGTTTTTAGTATTTCTAAAGTAGGAAATATTAAAAGGGTTGTTGAAGGAGAAAAAATTGGAACGATAATTGGAGGAGATATGTTGTGACACGTGAAGTAATTAATAATACTGAAGAAAGAATGCAAAAGGCGATTCATTCACTTAAAAAAGACTTAACTACAATAAGAACTGGCCGGGCTAATTCATCTTTGTTGGATAAAATTAGTGTGGATTATTATGGAGTACAAACTCCATTAAATCAAATGGCTAATATTTCTACTCCGGATGCGAGGACTTTATCAATTCAACCATGGGATAAAAGTATAATTAACGAAATAGAAAAAACAATTTTAAAATCTGATTTAGGTCTAACTCCTGCAAATGATGGTACAGTTATTAGATTAAATATCCCAATGTTAACTGAGGAAAGAAGAAAGGAACTAACAAAAGTAGTTAAGAGAATGGGAGAAGATAGTAAGGTAGCAATTAGAAATATACGTCGAGATGTAAATGTTGAATTAAAAAAATTAGAAAAAGATAAAGAATTATCAGAGGATGAAGCACGAAGAACCCATGATGATATTCAAAAAATAACTGATAAATATATTGCAGATATAGATGAAATAGCGAATCAAAAAGAAAATGAAATAATGGAAGTATAAATACTCCCCTTTTCGAGGGGATTATTTACAATGTTGTTTAATGTGGAGGTTTTTATGCTAAAGGGACTATTTACTAAAAATAAAAAAAAAAATATTGTTAGGGATATTGATCCTACAAGTGTTCCAAAGCATGTAGCTATAATAATGGATGGTAATGGAAGATGGGCAAAAAGCAAGGGATTACCAAGAATCGCAGGTCATAGAGAGGGAATCAGGACAGTCATAGAAATTGCACGAAGTGCTAATAAATTTGGGATTAAAATAGTAACTCTATTTGCTTTTTCTACAGAGAATTGGAAAAGGCCTGAGAAAGAAGTTAATTTTTTAATGGATTTACCATGTGAATTTTTATTAGATTACATTGAGGAATTAATAGAAAATAATGTTCAGATCAAAATAATGGGGTTTGATAATCAGCTCCCAAATAGAACTCTAAAAGCAGTAAGAGAAGCTGAAGAAAAAACAAAAAAAAATTCTGGTTTAATTTTAAATTTCGCTTTGAATTATGGAAGTCGTGCAGAGATAATTGATGCAACTAAAAAGATCTCAAAAGATGTTTCTTTAAATATAATCACTGAGAATAATATTGATGATGAATTATTTAAAAAATATTTGTTAACAGCTGATTACCCTGATCCTGAATTATTAATAAGAACAAGTGGTGAATTAAGGATTAGTAATTTTCTTCTTTGGCAATTAGCATATTCAGAATTATGGTTTACTACAGTATATTGGCCAGACTTTAATGAACAATTATTTATTGAGGCGATTTATGAATATCAGAAGAGAAGAAGAAGATTTGGTGGAATTTAAAAATTCTTATATCCAAACAATTGAATGCTAATAATTATTAACATGAATTTCAAAGTTATATTTAATAAAGGAGAATATTCATGAGAGATAGAGTAATTACTGGGACATTTGGAATAATATTATTTTTACTAGTAGTGTGGCTAGGTGATATATCATATTCGGTTTTTATAACATTATTAGCATGGGTTGGTTTTTACGAATATTTAAAAATGAATAATACAAAATTATTTTCTATAGAAGGTATTTGGGGATTATTAATTATACTCCTTATTATAATTGAAAATAATTTTATAACATATGATTACTCAACTTCTATAATTCTTTTGTTATTAATAATTTATTTATTACAAGTAGTTTTAAAGAAGAATAAAATAACTTTTGATAATATTGGCTACTTTATTGTGGGAATTTTATATATTGGATATGGATTTTCTTCTATGATAGAAATAAGGTATTTAGATAATGGGTTTATCATTACTCTATTTATATTTTTTATTACATGGGCATCAGATACAGGAGCATATTTTTCCGGAAGATATTTCGGTAAAAATAAGTTATGGCCGAAGATAAGTCCCAAAAAAACAATTGAAGGCTCAATTGGAGGAATATTTTCATCATTAGCTGTTGCTGTTATCTATAATTATTTTTTTAATCTTAATGATTATTTAATAATTATTTGGTTAAGTATATTAATATCTATAGTTGGACAATTAGGTGATCTAGTAGAATCAGCTTTAAAAAGAGCTAAAAACGTAAAAGATTCGGGTTCGATTTTACCTGGACATGGTGGAATTCTTGATCGTTTTGATAGTTTGATTTTCATATTCTTATTTCTATATTTAGTTCATATATTTTAGATATTATAAGGTGAGTGGTTATGAAAAAAAACGTAGCAATACTTGGCTCTACTGGTTCAATAGGTACTCAAACACTTGAAGTAGTTGAATCTCATTTTGATGAATTTAATATAGTTGGTTTATCAGCTGGTGAAAATATTGAATTATTAAAAAAACAGATTAAAAAATTTTCACCGAAAATTGTTTCAGTTAATTCTAAAGAATTGGCAGATAAATTAAGAAATGATATAAGTAATAATATAATCATAGTTTATGGTGAAAAAGGTTTAATTGATGTAGCAACATACAATGGAGTTGACTTTGTTGTTGTTGCAGTTGTTGGAAGCATTGGACTTAGTCCTACGATAGAAGCAATTAAAGCTAGTAAAAATATTGGATTAGCTAACAAAGAGACTTTGGTCTCAGGTGGACATATTGTAATGGACTTGGTAAAACAATATAACGTAGAATTACTTCCAATAGATAGTGAACATTCAGCAATTTTCCAATGTTTGAAAGGTGAAACAATAGAAAAGGTAAATAAAATAATTTTAACCGCATCAGGTGGTTCATTTAGAGATAAATCACGAAAAGAGTTAAAAGAAGTAACCGTTGAAGAGGCATTGAAACATCCAAATTGGTCGATGGGAAATAAGATAACGATAGATTCAGCAACAATGATGAATAAGGGTTTGGAAGTAATTGAAGCTCATTGGTTATTTAGTTTACCATATGAAAAAATTGAAGTCATTGTACATCCGGAAAGTATAATACATTCAATGGTCGAGTATAATGATAAAGCAGTAATTGCTCAATTGGGTACTCCAGATATGAAAGTACCAATTCAATATGCATTGTCTTATCCTGATAGATTAGAATTAGAAAGCAAATCGCTTGATCTTTCTGCTATTGGCTCATTGAATTTTAAAAAACCTGATTTGACAAGGTTTCCTTGTTTAAAAATGGCTTACCAATGTGGCATACAAGGTGGTACAATGACTACTGTTTTAAATGCAGCAAATGAGATAGCTGTAAATGCTTTTTTAACTGGTGAAATCCTCTTTATTGAAATAGAAGAAGTTATAGAAAAGGTATTAGACAAACATAATAATACTAATAAACCTACAATTGAGGAAATTACTATTAGTGATAAATGGGCAAGAATGACAGCACTTAATATTATTGATTTAATAAGGCGGTGAACATCATAAATACGTTAATTTTAGTTTTGGAAATTGCAATTGCATTTGTCGTGATGCTGTTTGTTCATGAATTAGGACACTTTGTATTTGCTAAAAGGGCAGGTATTTTAGTTCGTGAATTTTCTATAGGAATGGGACCTAAGATTTTTTCCTTTAAAAAAGGCGAGACAAAATATTCGTTAAGAATACTACCTATTGGAGCTTATGTTAGCATGGCTGGAGAAGATACAGAAATGTTTGATGTAAAAACAGGTCAAACAATAGGAATTGAAACTGATAGGAAAAATGAAATTACGGATATCTATGTTAAAGCAGGCAATCATAAAAAAATAAAAATTGATGAGTTAGATCTGGAGAAGAATTTATACATAAAGGGTCTTGATCAAGAGGAAAATATAGTTAATTTATCTATTTCAAGGGAAGCGATAATACATTACGAAAATAGAGAAATTCAAATTGCGCCTTTAGATCGTCAATTTGGGTCAAAGTCAATCTTCAACAGATTCCTTAGTATTTTTGGTGGTCCACTTTTTAATATGATTTTAGCATTGTTATTATTCTTCAGTATTGCATTTATGGTCGGAGTTCCTACAAATCAAGTAATTATAGGAGAAATATCGGAAAATTCTCCTGCTGATGAAGTGGAATTGAAAACAGGAGATAAGATTGTAGGAATTAACGACATTGTTTTTGATAGTGCTAGGGATTTAATTTTAATGATACAAAATTCCCCAGGAAAAGAAATTGATTTAAATATTGAAAGAGATGGGAATAAGATTGATGTACCAATTATTCCACAAGATGAGGATAAAGATGGAATTGGTATGATAGGGATTAAGCCAGTTCAAGTTTACGATGACGTGACCTTAACTGAAGCTGTATCTATGGGTTTTTCTGAAACAGTAAAATGGATTGGATTAATTTTTCAAAGTTTTGAAATGTTATTTTCTGGAGATGTAGGTCTAGATGATGTGGCAGGACCAGTAGGTATAGTTCAAATTACAAGTGATGCTGCTAAAGCTGGTATTTTCACTCTCATGAATTGGACTGCTATATTAAGTCTTTATTTGGGAATTTTTAATTTACTTCCAGTACCTGCACTTGATGGAAGTAGATTGCTATTTCTTTTAGTTGAAGCGATAAGGAGAAAACCGATTGACCCAAAAAAAGAGAGTTTTGTTCACTTTATTGGTTTTGCATTTCTTATGTTATTAATGATTTTTATTACAGTAAATGATGTATCAAGATTATTTGAATAGTTTTGAGACAAAAGTAGGTGAAACTAATGAACAATAGAAAGCAAACAAGACCTATATACGTAGGTAATGTACAAATTGGTGGACAAGAAGATGTAGTTATACAATCAATGACTTCTACTGATACTAAAGATATTAATGCTACGGTAAAACAAATCGAAGAGCTAGCTAGTGCGGGCTGTCAAATAGTTAGATTAGCTATAATTGATGAGGAAGCTGCGCTCGCAATAAAGGAGATTAAAAAGAAATCTCCTTTACCTATAGTAGCAGACATTCATTTTGATTATAAATTAGCACTTTTGGCTTTAGAGAATGGAATAGATAAAATTAGAATTAATCCAGGTAATATTGGTTCGTTGGAAAATGTAAAAAAGGTAGTTCAAGCATGTAAAAATAAAAATATTTCAATAAGAATTGGAATAAATTCTGGGTCAATAGAAAAAGATATTCTACAGAAATATGATCATCCTACTGCTGAGGGTTTAGTTGAATCCGCAATGAAACATATTAATATTTTAGAGCAGTTAAATTTTTATGATATTGTTATCTCATTAAAAGCTTCAAATGTTCTAATGATGATAAAAGCTTATCACTTGATGGCTGAAAAACGTAGTTATCCTCTTCATGTGGGAGTTACTGAGGCAGGTACTTATTTTTCGGGTAGCATTAAATCTGCTGTTGGAATAGGTGCTGTCTTAGCATCTGGTATTGGAGACACTATTCGTGTTTCATTAACTGGTAATCCTGTTGAAGAGATAAGAGTAGCTAAAGAGATATTGAAGGATTTGGATATTAGAAAAAAAGAACCTGAAATAATTTCTTGCCCTACATGTGGAAGAACGCAGATTGCGTTAGAGGATTTAGCTAATAAAGTAGAAAAAATTCTATGTAAGATTGATCAACCAATAAAAATTGCTATAATGGGTTGTGCTGTTAATGGTCCCGGTGAAGCAAGGGAGGCAGATGTTGGCGTGGCAGGAGGTATCGGAGAGGGTTTGATTTTTAGAAATGGGAAAATTGTAAGAAAAGTAAAGGAAGATAAACTTTATGAAGAACTGGTAAAAGAGATAGAGGATATTATTGGGAAGTCAATATTAGAAAAATAATGGGTATTTATACTGATTCGATAATAAATTAAAATGAATTTATATTAATAAAAATTATGGTACAATTAATAGTTGTACCATTTGTATTTAATAGACAGAGTTAATTAATTGTTGGTTACAAAGTTCGGCTTTGCCCAAATTTTATAAAAGATAGTTGAATTTAGGATAAGTCTCACATAGCACGACTAAATGCTTTAGCATTATAGCGTGACTTGTGCCCTTGAATAGTCTCCTTTATGAGCAGCATCTTGGGTGCTAATATCGCAAAAAACGCGATAAAAGTTCGGCTTTATCCAAATCCCATAAAAAATTAGATGAGTTTAGGATAAGTCTTACTAATATCGCAGAGACCGCGATAAAAGTTCGGCTTTATCCAAATCCCATAAAAAATTAGATGAATTAAGGATAAGTCTCACTAATATCGCAAAAAACGCGATAAAAGTTCGGCTTTATCCAAATCCCATAAAAAA
>CAZIGM010000017.1:18140-36265 GCA_964538675.1 uncultured Bacillaceae bacterium
TTAGTTGAATTAAGGATAAGTCACACTAATATCGCAAAAAACGCGATAAAAGTTCGGCTTTATAGAAGGAGATTCTATGGATAGCAAAGGTGTAGTAGTTTTTGAAAGACTAATAAATCACGCTAATATTTCTGAAGATTTGAGAAGTTATTTTCAAGGAGCAAAGATTGAGAAGGTTGAATTGAAGCGTATTGATAACGAATTAATAATATACTTCTCTTTTATAAAAATAATACCAAAGGATATCCTTGATAATTTTTATGAAATGATTATTCAAAGCTTAAGCCAATATAGAAAAGTAAATTTTATTAGCTGTTTTCACTCAACTCTTTCTAAAGATATATTAACTGAGTATTGGCTAAATATTTTAGAACCAATAAAGACCAATCCTAGTTCTTATAATATATTGAAGAATGCAAAATGGGAATTAGAAGATAAAATATTAAGTATTTATGTAACTAATGAATCAATTAAAGAATTTCTATTAAAGAAAGATATTATTCAGTTAATAAGTAGTTCTATATTTTTGTGGATTAATGAAAATATTAAAATAGATTTTAAATATAGCGATGAGACTTGTATTGTAGAGAAAAATGAATTTAGATGTAATAATATAGAATTAGATATTGATGTTAATGTTAATAATGTATCAAATGAAAATAGTATTAATATTAAAGCTAATAGCGTTGATAAAAAAATTAATAGATCTTGTATTTTATATGGAAAAAAAATTAATGGTAAAGTAAAACCTATAAATGAACTAATTGATGAAGAAGATAATGTTGTAATAGAGGGAAAACTGTTTTTTTATGACAACAAAGAAACGAAAAATGGTGGAGGAATTTTGATATTTAATTTGACAGATTTATATGATTCTATCCAAGCCAAATTATTTATTAGGAATTATAAAAAAGGACAGGATATTATAAATAATATTGAACTTGATACATGGTTGAGATTAAAAGGTAATGTTAAAATCGATTCATTTACTAATGAATTGGTATTAATGATTACTGACATTATGAAGGTAGATAGAACATTGAGGGAAGATTTAGCACAAGAAAAGAGAGTAGAACTACACTTACATACAAATATGAGTGCTATGGATGGTATAAGTTCAGTGAAAAACTACATTGAACAAGCAAGTAAATGGGGACATAAAGCTATAGCAATTACAGATCACGGTGTAGCTCAAGCTTTTCCAGATGCCTATGAATACGGAGAGAAATATGGGGTTAAAATTATTTTTGGTTTAGAAGCAAATGTTATTAATGATAATATTCCAATAGTATATAATGAACAATCAAAGGATTTGCTAAATGATACTTTTGTTGTGTTTGATATAGAAACCACTGGTTTATCCGCTGTTTTTAATACTATTATTGAAATCGGAGCTGTAAAAATAAAAAATGGCAATATAATCGAAAATTTTTCGATGTTTGTTGATCCACAGCAATCAATTTCTTCACAAATTACTGAGTTAACTGGAATTACGGACGAAATGGTAAAAGGGGCTCCAATAATTAATGAAGCATTATTAAAATTTAAAGATTTTATTGGTGAATCTACTATAGTAGCTCACAATGCTAGATTTGATATAGCGTTTATTAATATAAATTTAAAGAATATAGGAGAGAACGAAATAAACAATTCTTTAATAGATACAGTGGAATTGGCAAGATTATTATACCCAGATATTAAAAATTACAAACTTAATACACTTTGTAAACATTTTAAAATTGAACTAGAACATCATCGTGCACTTAATGATGCGAAAGCTACTGGATATCTATTAGTAAAAATGATTGATGACCTAAAAAATAAAAATATAGTTGATTTAATAGATATTAATAAAAATATTAGAAAAGGAGATTTCAAAAAACTTAGACCTTTTCACTTAACAATATTAGTTAAAAATAGTATAGGTTTAAAAAATTTATATAAAATAATTTCTAAATCTCATATAGATTATTATTATCGTTGTCCAAGAATACCAAGGAGTGTTTTAGTAGAATATCGGCAAGGATTACTTTTCGGCTCAGCTTGTAGTCAGGGAGAGGTTTTTGATGCGATGATAAGTAAAACTTCTGAAGAAATTGAGGAGATTGCGAAATTTTATGATTATTTAGAAATTCAACCTTTAGATAATTACAAACATTTAATTAATAATGGTCTTTTAAAAAGTTCTGAAAATATTATGGAGATTCATAACAAAATAATAGAATTAGGTGATAAACTTAATATTTCTGTTGTTGCAACCGGTGATGTCCATTATTTAAATCCAGAGGATGATATAAACAGAAGAATACTTGTATATAATCAAATAGGTGGATATAGATATCACCATATTAATGACTTGAACCCAGCTTATTACTATACAACTGATGAGATGCTTAAAGCATTTACTCATTTAGAAAATGATGTTGCTAAGAAAATTATTATTGATAATCCTAACAAAATTTCAAATGAGATAGAATCATTAAAGCCGTTTCCAGATGAACTTCATTCGCCAATTATTGAAGGTGCCGATGACGATATTAGAGATATGAGTTATTCAACAGCGAAAAAAATATATGGAGATCCATTACCAGATATAATAGAGAAAAGACTTGAGAAAGAATTGAATAGTATTATTAAAAATGGTTTTTCAGTAATATATTTAATATCTCATAAACTAGTAAAAAAATCATTGGAGGACGGATATTTAGTCGGTTCTAGAGGATCAGTAGGATCTTCTTTTGTTGCGACAATGACAGAGATTACAGAAGTAAATCCATTACCTCCACATTATATTTGTAGGAACTGTACGCATAGTGAATTTGTTTTAGATGGTTCGTATGGTTCTGGATATGACTTACCGGATAAAGATTGTCCGCATTGTCATATTAAAATGTATAAAGACGGACAGGATATTCCGTTTGAGACTTTTATGGGATATAAGGGAGATAAGGTACCTGATATTGACTTAAATTTTTCAGGAGAATACCAACCTATTGTTCATAAGTATACTGAAGAAATTTTTGGTTCTGATTATGTATTTCGGGCTGGAACAATTTCAACAATTGCAGAAAAGACAGCATATGGTTATGTTAAAAAATATC
Organism: uncultured Bacillaceae bacterium; assembly: GCA_964538675.1. GTDB lineage: Bacteria > Bacillota > Bacilli > Tepidibacillales > Tepidibacillaceae > CAZIGM01. The sequence continues at coordinate 21,242 of CAZIGM010000017.1, forward strand.
AAGAAGAAAAGAATTTGAGTTTACGTTCAGCAGAAATTAATAGATTAGTGATAGGTTGCACAGGTACTAAAAGAACAACTGGTCAACACCCTGGAGGTTTAATGGTTATCCCACGATACAAAGAGGTTTTTGATTTTACTCCTATTCAAAGACCAGCTGATGATATGTCTACCAGTACTATTACAACTCATTTTGATTATCATGCAATAAGTGGCAGATTATTAAAATTAGATATACTTGGTCACGATGATCCTACAGCAATTCGAATGTTACAGGATTTGACAGGCATTGATCCTAAAACTATACCTATTGATGATCAAAATGTATACGAAATATTTAGAAGTATTAAACCATTAAAGGTAAGTTCTAGTCAAATTAGTAGGAGAACTGGTGCAATAGGTATTCCTGAATTCGGGACAAAATTTGTTAGACAAATGTTAGAGGAAACTAAACCTACAACATTTGCTGAATTGGTACGAATTTCAGGATTATCTCATGGAACTGATGTGTGGCTCAATAATGCTCAAGACTTAATAAAAGGAAAAAAAGCAAAATTATCTGAAGTAATATGTACTAGAGATGATATTATGATATATTTAATACAAAAAGGGTTAGATTCTTCAATAGCTTTTAATATAAGTGAGAAGGTTCGTAAAGGAAAAGGTTTGAAGCAAGATGATATAGATGAAATGAAAGAACATAATGTACCTAATTGGTATATAGAGTCATGTCAAAAAATAAAATATATGTTTCCTAAAGCTCATGCAGTGGCGTATGTATTGATGGCAGTAAGAATAGCTTATTTTAAAGTTTATTATCCAATATATTATTATTCTACTTATTTTTCAGTAAGAGCTGCTGAATTTGATCTTAAAGTGATGGTAGAGGGATCGAAAGATATTAATAATAAAATGGATGAAATTATATATAAAGGAAACTCAGCTTCACAAAAAGAAAAAAATTTGTTAACAGTTCTTGAAGTTGCTTTAGAAATGATTGAAAGAGGTTTTTACTTTCACAATGTTGATTTATACAAATCTGATGCAACTAGATTTATAGTTACTAGTGATAAAAAGAGTCTTATCCCTCCGTTTTCTTCAATCTCTGGTATTGGTGAAAATGCTGCAAATAACATTATTAGTGCAAGATATAAAGGGGATTTTCTATCTGTAGAAGACTTCCAAACAAGAAGTAAAGTATCAAAAACAGTAATAGAAATATTATATCAATACGGATGTTTAAAAGATCTACCAGAGTCAAATCAGTTATCACTTTTCTAATAATAATAATTGCTTAGAAGAATAATGTTATGATATAATCTTTTTGGCTATAATATTTATAAGAATTTTCTAGAAGAGTGGGTGTAACCCACTCTTACATTTTTCCATAAGGGTTTTTAATAACTTGAATTATTTAAAGGAGAACAAACTATGAGTAATAAAATCACTAAAAAAATAGAAGAAATAATCATACCCATTTTAAGAAATATAAATTTAGAATTATATGCTGTTGAATATAAAAAAGAGGGAAACAATTGGTTTTTACGTATATATATAGATAAGGCGAATGGAGATGTAGATATCGATGATTGTAGTAGAGCCAGTGAAGCTATAAGTATTGAATTGGATAAGGTTGATCCTATACAAAGTGCTTATTTTTTAGAAGTATCTTCTCCTGGAGCTGAAAGACCATTAAGAAATGAAAAGGAGATATTAAATTCAATTAATAAAAATATAATGATAACTACTTATGAACAAGTAAATAAGCAAAAGGTATTTGAAGGAAAATTAGAAAAATTTGAGAACAATATAATCACAGTAACTTATGGGACTACAAAAGTAGATATACCATATGAAAAAGTATCTAGTATTAGATTAGCAGTAGTTTTTTAAATGGAAAGGAGGAGATTGAATGAATAGTGAATTTATTGATGCTTTAACTCAACTTCAAAAAGAAAAAGGCATAAGCAAGGAAATATTATTAGAAGCAATTGAAGCTGCTTTAATATCCGGATATAAGAGAAATTTTCATTCTGCCCAAAATGTCAGAGTAGATATTAATAGAGAGAATGGATTAGTTAAGGTTTTAGCAAGAAAAACTGTTGTTGAAGAAGTTTTAGATCCAAGACTTGAAATATCCTTAGAGACTGCTAGGCAAATTAATCTTAATTATCAGGCTGATGATGTAGTTGAGATTGAGGTAACACCAAAAGATTTTGGAAGAATTGCTGCTCAAACAGCTAAGCAAGTTGTAACGCAAAGAATAAGGGAAGCTGAACGTTCAGTTGTTTTTGATATTTTTATTGATAAAGAAGAAGATATTGTAACAGGTATCGCTCAAAGACAAGACCAAAGATATATTTATATTGATTTAGGTAAGGCAGAGGGTTTATTACCTATTAATGAAGTAATGCCTACAGAAAAGATAAAACATGGTGATAGAATAAAAGTTTTTATAACAAAAGTTGAAAAGACTACAAAGGGTCCTCAAATATATATTTCTAGAACTCACCCAGGTCTGTTAAAGAGATTATTTGAATTGGAAGTACCTGAGATATACGAAGGCGTTGTAGAAATTAAATCTGTTGCAAGAGAAGCTGGGCATCGTTCAAAAATAGCTGTTTATTCTCATAAGGAAGAAGTAGATTCTGTTGGTTCATGTGTGGGACCAAAAGGATCACGTGTTCAAACTATTGTAAATGAACTAAAAGGTGAAAAAATTGATATAGTAAAGTGGTCTAATAATGTTGAGGTTTTTATTTCTAATGCGTTAAGCCCATCCAAGGTAATAAGTGTAGATATTAATGAAGAGGAGAAAACTGCATTAGTTGTTGTACCTGATTATCAATTATCACTAGCGATTGGTAAAGAAGGACAAAATGCGAGACTTGCTGCAAAATTAACTGGATGGAAAATAGATATCAAAAGCGAGTCCCAAGTAGATTTATAATATTTAGGGGGTTTTAGCAATGAAAAAAATACCCATGCGTAAGTGTGTTGCTTGTCAAGAAACAAAACCTAAAAAAGAGCTTCTTAGAATTGTTCGAACTCCTGATAAAAATATTGAAATTGATGTAAAAGGGAAAAAATCAGGTAGGGGTGCGTATATTTGTTATGAATTAACTTGCTTACAAATATTAAAAAAGAAGAAATTACTTGAAAAAATGTTAGAAGTTCAAGTTGATGATGAGGTTTATAATAAAATTCAGATGGAAATTGAGAGATATAATTGAAACAAAATAATACACTTAACTTTTTGGGTTTAGCTTCTAAGGCTGGCAAGGTAATTTCAGGTACTGATATTGTTATTAAAGCAATTCAAAGAAAGCAAGTTTATTTAGTCATAATAGCTTGTGACGCATCCGAAAATACAAAAAAAATGATTATAGATAAATGTACTTATTACAAAGTATCTTATAAGATATCCTATAATAGTGATGAATTAGGAAACTCAATAGGTAAATTTTCTCGAAAGGTAGTAGCTGTTACAGATCAAGGATTTAGTAATAAATTAAAATTAATGGAATGAAAAATTTGGGGGTGAACCGATGAGTAAAATAAGAGTATATGAATTAGCAAAAATACATGAGGTACAGAGTAAAGAAATTTTAAACGTTTTAAAGAAATTGAATTGCTCTGTTAATAATCATATGAGCACTATTGATGAAGAAACAATTAAAAAAATTGAAGATTACTTTATTTCTCTTAAATCTGGTAAAACAATAAAAAAAGCTGATGAAAAAACTAAAGTTGAGAGTAATAAAAAAGTTAATGTTAATACAGTTAAAAAAACTGATGAAAAAAGCAAATCGGGGAAAGATACAAACAAAAAATCGGTAAATAAGAGTGAAAATAAAAAAGAAGACAGTATAAATAGTGACGATGTTTCAGATGGTAGTGATTTAAAAAGTAATGTTTATTTAAAAAAAGAAAATACGAAAGATAATAAGAAAACAAAAATTAATAAAGTAAAACAAGATGAAAAGGAAAATCTCAAAGACAACCAGAAAAAAAATATTAAGAAGAATAATAGAAATCAAAAAACGATTGATAACAAACCTGCCGATAAAAAAACAGTTTCAAAAATTATATATACAGGTTCTTTAACTGTTGGAGAGTTGTCAAATCAGCTTAAAATTGAGACTACGGAGATAATAAAAAAGCTGATGTTTTTAGGAATTATGGCTACAATCAACCAAGAATTAGAGTTAGATGTAATAAAATTAATAGCTGAGGAATATGGAGCAGAAGTAGAGGAAAAAATAATAATTGATGAAAGTCATTTTGAATTATTTGATGATAATGATTTAGAAGAAGATTTAGTAGAAAGAGCACCAGTGGTAACTATAATGGGTCATGTTGATCATGGAAAAACGACATTACTGGATGCAATTCGAAATTCAAAAATAACAGCTGGAGAAGCTGGCGGAATTACTCAACATATTGGAGCTTATCAAGTCGAATATAAAAACAAAAAAATCACTTTCCTGGATACACCTGGGCATGCTGCATTTACAACAATGAGAGCTCGAGGAGCACAAGTAACTGATATAACTATCTTAGTCGTTGCGGCTGATGATGGGGTAATGCCTCAGACAATTGAAGCAATCAATCACGCAAAAGCAGCGAACGTTCCTATTATTGTAGCTGTTAACAAAATAGATAAACCAAACGCTAATATAGATAGAGTTAAGCAAGAATTATCTGAACATAATCTTCTAGCTGAGGATTGGGGTGGAAAGACAATTTTTGTACCAGTTTCAGCTATTAAACATGAAGGGCTGGATAATTTATTAGAAATGCTTTTATTAGTAGCTGAGGTTGAAGAGATAAAAGTTAATCCTAATCGTTTAGCTAAGGGAACTGTAATAGAATCACAATTAGATAAAGGTAGAGGTGTTGTAGCTACAGTATTGATTCAAAATGGTACATTAAATGTTGGTGATCCAGTTGTAGCTGGTATAACTTGTGGTAGAGTAAGAGCTATGGTTAATGATAGAGGAAGAAGAATAAAAAGTGCGGGACCATCAACACCTGTTGAAATTACAGGACTTAATGATGTACCTCAAGCAGGCGATCTTTTTATTGCTTTTGCTGAAGAAAGAAAAGCTAGAGCAATTAGTGAAAAAAGAGCGATAAAAGCAAGACAAGAAGAGCTTAATATAACATCTAGAGTTACTTTAGATGATTTATTTAAGAAGATTCAAGAAGGTGAAATTAAAGAACTTAATGTAATAATTAAAGGTGACGTACAAGGTTCAGTTGAAGCATTACAAGATTCTTTAGAAAAAATTGATATTGAAGGTGTAAGAGTAAGAATAATTCATAAAGGTGTAGGAGCTATAACAGAAACCGATGTTACTTTAGCATCTGCATCAAATGCGATTATTATAGGTTTTAATGTTCGACCTGAGCCACAAGCAAAAGCTTCTGCAGATCGTGAAAAGGTTGATATACGCTTACATCAGATAATATATAAAGTTATTGAAGAAATTGACGCTGCATTAAAAGGTATGTTGGAACCTAATTATGAAGAAATTATTACTGGTCGAGCAGAGATAAGACAAACTTTTAAAGCATCTAATATTGGTACAATAGCAGGTTGTTTTGTAATAGATGGAAAAATATCAAGAAATTCAAAAATCAGATTAATTAGAGATGGAAAAGTTATCTATGATAGTAATGTTGAATCACTTAAACGATTTAAAGAGGATACCAAGGAAGTTTCTAAAGGATATGAATGTGGAATTACTATTGAAAAATTTAATGATATTAAAGAAGGCGATATAATTGAGGCCTATATTATGGAAGTAGTAAAAAGTTGAGGTGAAACCACATGACAAAGGTTCGTGTAGGTAGAATTGCGGAACAAATAAAAAAAGAAATAAGTCTTATTATTCAAAATGAACTGAAAGACCCTAGAATTGCTTTTGTAACAATAACCGGTGTTGAAGTAACTGGTGATTTATCACAAGCTACAGTATACGTTAGCGTATATGGTTCGGATCAAGAAATTAAAAACACATTAGATACAATAGAAAAAGCTAAAGGATACTTAAGAAACGAAATTGGCAAGAGAATTAGATTTCGTCATATTCCTGAGTTACTTTTCAAGCTAGATAATTCTATAGAATATGGTAATAAAATAGAAAAACTCCTAAAAAATATTAAGGAAAATGAATTATAATGATAGATTCTATCAAGGAACAATTAATCTCTGTTGAAGAATTTATTAAATTAAATGATGATTTTTTAATTGTGTCTCATGTTCATCCTGATGGGGACACAATTTCTTCATCATTAGCTATGGGATACATACTTAATCATTTTGGGAAATCTTTTGAAATCGTTAATCAAGATCCGATACCAGAAAAATTTAATTATTTAAAAATGTACTCAAAGATAATGAGAATAACAGATATTAATAAAAAATATACAAATATTATTACAGTAGATATTGCAGATATAGATAGAGCAGGTAAAATAAATGGAATATTAAATAAAGATATTTCGATTTTAAATATTGATCATCATTTTACTAATGAAGGTTTTGGCAAGGTAAATTTAATAATGCCTTCTGCTGCATCTACAACTGAGGTTATATATTATTTGGTTAATAAAATGAATATAACTTTTGATAAGGAATTAGCAACTTATATTTATACTGGTTTATTAACAGATACAGGTGGATTTCGCTATTCAAACACTACATCAAATGTTATGCGAATTGCTGCTGAGATGTTAGACTATGATATTTCTCCTGGATATATTGCTGAAATAACGTTAGAAATGATGACTAAAGAGTTTTTAGAAATTCTTAAAAAAGCATTAGCAAATATTGAATTCGAAGGAGACAATATGATAGCGTGGACAATACTATCATATTGTGACGTCTTAAATTCAAATGAAGACACAGAAGGAATAGTTAGCTATACTAGAAACATTGAAGGCGTCGAAGTAGGTATTTTCATTAAAGAAATATGTCAAAATGAATTTAAAGTAAGTTTAAGAGGAAAGAGCTATATCGATGTAGCTTCAATAGCTAAAATATTTGGTGGTGGAGGACATATTAAAGCAGCAGGATTTTCATATAAAGGTTCTTTAGAGGAATTAAAAGATAAACTATTGTTTGAAATTAAACAGACTAAAGGATGGAAAGATTTAAATGAATTGTCTAGAGATAGATGGGATTTTACCGATAAATAAAGAAGTTGGAATGACATCTCATGATGTTGTAGCAAAACTTAGACGTATTTTAGGAATTAAAAAAATTGGTCATACCGGAACATTAGACCCTGACGTAACAGGTGTATTACCAATATGCATAGGTAGAGCTACAAGATTATCTGAATATATAATGGAAATGCCTAAAACATATAAGGGTCAATTTATTATTGGCATAGCTACAAAAACACAGGATTTCACTGGTGAAATTATTGAGAAACTTGATGTTATCAACCTAACAGAGGAAGAATTGTATATGACAGCTAAGAATTTTATTGGAGATATTGAGCAGATTCCTCCAATGTATTCATCAGTTAAAGTAAATGGGAAAAGGCTATATGAAATTGCAAGAGAAGGAAAAGAAATAGAAAGGAAATCACGAAAAGTAAAAATTTATAGTATTGATATTAATAAAATATATATGGACGATAAAAATCCTAAAGTTGATTTTATAGTTAAGTGCTCAAAGGGAACATATATAAGAACATTATGTGTGGATATAGGAAAAAAGTTGGGCTATCCTGCACATATGACTCAGCTCGAAAGAATTGAAAGTGGGTCTTTTAAAGTAGAGAATTCATATACAATTAATGAAATAGAGAACTATTTTAATAGTAATAGAATAAATGAAATTTTAGTTTCAATGAATGATTCATTACCAGCTTATAAAGAGGTAGTATTATCTGAGAATGATATTAAGGAAAAAATTTATAACGGTCAAGAAATCAACCTTCACAATATCGAATCTTATAATGGAATTATAAAGATATTAAACAAAAATAAAGATTTAGCAGCTTTATATAAGACAGATAATAATAATAAAAACGCTAAACCAATAAAGGTTTTTAAATATTAATAGTAATAAAGGTGAAAAAATGCAAGTTAAATATATTAATTATCCAATTAAAAAAGAAGAATACAAATCAAGCATAATAGCTATTGGTTCTTTTGATGGAGTGCATTTAGGACATCAAAGAGTTATTAAAAAGGCAGTAGAAAGGGCTAGACAGCGTCAAGTATTATCCGGTGTAATGGTTTTCGAACCACACCCTCAAGAAGTATTAGAGTTACATACGGTCGTGGAAAAAATCACACCTATAGCTAGTAAAATTAATCAAATTGAGTTATTAGGTGTTGATATATGTTACGTTGCTAATTTTACTAAACAATTTGCGAATATAACTCCAAAGGAATTTATAGATGATTTTTTAGTTAGATTGGACATTAAAGGAATAGTGGTTGGGTATGATTTTACATTTGGTTATAAAGGAGCAGGGGATACTACCACTTTATATGAATATTGTAAAGATCGCTATTCAGTTGATGTTATAGAACCATATTATATATCCAATGAAAAAATTAGTAGCACAAAAATAAGAGATTACTTAAAAAAAGGAAACATTATCGATGCAAATAAGTTACTTGGGAGAAGGCATTCTTTTAAAGGAAAAGTTGTTTATGGAGATGGAAGAGGAAAAGATATTGGTTTTCCAACTGTGAATTTAGAACTACTTGAGAAGTATATAATGATTAAAAAAGGTGTTTATAGCGTTTACATTAATTATTATGGAAATAAATATAAAGGTGTAATGAATGTCGGGCATAAGCCTACTTTTAATGATAAAAGTAATATTATTACATATGAAATACATATTATAGATTTTAATAAAGATATATATGATGAAATCTTAGAAGTGGAATTGGTTGATTTTATTAGAGAAGAAAAGAAATATAATAGCGTTAAGGAATTGAAAAATCAAATAATTAATGATATCCTTAAAGCAGAACAAATCGAATTGAAGTATTAATTTGTTTCTTTACATTTATTATACAAATATGCTATACTTCATAGTGTTGCTTTATATAGGGTACCTATATAAGACTATCTTGTACTAGGATTAATGATTACTCCGACATTTTTCTTGGTATAGGAATGAATATATTAAGGAGGGAAATAACATGGCATTAACACAAGAACGCAAACAACAACTTATTGAAGAGTATAAAGTTCACGATACTGATACAGGATCTCCAGAGATTCAAATTGCTATTCTTACAGATAAAATTAATTATTTGAATGAACATTTACGTATTCACAAAAAAGATCATCATTCACGTCGTGGATTATTGAAGATGGTCGGTAACCGTCGTCATTTGTTAAATTACTTGAAAGATAAAGATATTCAACGTTATCGTGAGTTAATTAACAAACTTGGGTTACGTAGATAACATCAAGATTATTAAAAGCGGGGTTAACCCGCTTTTTTAAATACCTATTGTAAAGAAAAAACATTGCTTTAGTAGATATATTTACCTGTTATTAAACATAATAGGTTCAAATTATATTAAACAGGAGATAATATTAATATATACATAACAGAATGTGTGTACTATTTGAAAGGAGGAATATTCCTAGAAATGAATAAAAAAACGTATGAATTCGATTTAAATGGAAGACTACTAGCATTAGAAACAGGTGAATTAGCTAAGCAAGCTAATTCAGCAGTTTTAGTAAGATACGGGGATTCTGTAGTTTTAGTTGCTGTGACATCATCAAAAGAACCAAAAAGTTTAGATTTTTTTCCTTTAACAGTTAATTATGAAGAACGTTTATATGCTGTAGGTAAAATACCAGGAGGATTTATAAAAAGAGAAGGTAGACCAAGTGAAAAAGCTGTATTAGCATCTCGTTTGATTGATAGACCAATCAGACCTCTTTTTCCAGAGGGATTTAGAAATGAAGTTCAAATTAGCGCAACAGTGTTATCAGCTGATCCTAATGCTTCCTCAGAGATGGCAGCTATGATTGGTACATCGTTAGCATTATGTTTATCTGATATTCCTTTTGAAGGTCCAATAGCAGGTGTTGTTGTCGGAAGAGTTGATGGTAATTTTATAATAAATCCGACTTTTGATGAAATGGAGAAAAGTGACATAAATTTAACTGTTGCAGGTACAAAAAAAGCTATTAACATGGTTGAAGCTGGTGCGAATATGATACCAGAAGAAATTATGCTTGAAGCTATTATGTTTGGACATGAAAAAATTAAAGAATTAGTAAAATTACAAGAAGAAATTGTTGAAGAGATTGGAAAAGAGAAGAGAGAAGTAGTTCTTCACAAAATTGATTCTGAAATTGAAAAAATGGTTAAAGAATACGCTATAGATAAATTAATAAAAGCTATCCAAATACAAGAAAAGCAAACTAGACAAAAGGAAATTGATAAAATTATCGAAGAAACATTAGAATATTACACCACTGATTATGAAGAACAACTAAATATTATAAATGAGATTCTAAATAAGATTGTTAAAGAAGAAGTGAGAAGATTAATCTTATTTGAGGGAATTAGACCTGATGGTAGAGTATTAGATGAAATCAGACCAATTAGTTGTTCGGTAGGGTTACTACCAAGACCACATGGTTCTGGATTGTTTACACGAGGACAGACACAAGCGTTAAGTGTGTGTACTCTTGGCGCACTAGGTGATATGCAAATATTAGACGGACTAGATTTAGAAGAGTCAAAAAGGTTTATGCATCATTATAATTTTCCTTCATACAGTGTAGGAGAAGCAAGACCTTTGCGTGGACCTGGTAGAAGAGAAATCGGCCATGGTGCACTTGGCGAAAGGGCACTAGATCCTATAATTCCATCCGAGGAAGACTTTCCTTATACGATACGGATAGTATCTGAAGTACTAGAATCTAATGGTTCATCTTCTCAAGCAAGTATTTGTGGAAGCACATTATCATTGATGCATGCTGGAGTTCCGATTAAAGCTCCTGTTGCTGGTATAGCTATGGGACTAGTTATGGACGGAGATGAGGTTGCCGTTCTTACTGATATTCAAGGCTTAGAAGACCATCTAGGTGATATGGACTTCAAAGTTGCAGGGACAAGTGAAGGTATAACCGCATTACAAATGGATATTAAAATCGATGGTATTAATAGAGAAATTCTAGAAAAGGCTTTAAAACAAGCAAAAGAAGGAAGAATGTTTATATTAAGTAAGATGCTTGATACTATTTCTGAGCCAAACAAAGAATTATCTAAATATGCACCTAAGATTATTACTCTAAAGATAGATTCTGAAAAAATTAGAGATGTTATTGGTCCTAGTGGAAGAGTAATTAACAAAATAATTGATGATACAGGTGTAAAAATTGATATTGAACAAGATGGTAGGGTTTTTATTGCTTCAACCGACCAAAAAATGAATGATAAAGCAAAACAAATAATAGAAGATTTAGTTAAAGAGGTAGAAATAGGTCAAACTTATCTAGGAATAGTAAAAAGAATTGAGAAATTTGGAGCTTTTGTAGAAATATTTCAAGGTAAAGAAGGTCTTGTACACATCTCTCAATTAGATGTTAATCGTGTTGAAAAAGTAGAAGATGTAATAGCGATAGGGGATTCAATTATGATTAAAGTTACGGAGATTGATAATCAAGGTAGAATAAACCTATCAAGAAAAGCAGCTTTAAAGGAAAATAAAACAGATAGTGAAAAAAAACAAACTAACTAGAGTCAGATTTTAATCTGTCTCTTTTTTAATTCATCTGTAAATTTTAACATTCCACCTAAGAAAGATATAAAGCCGAACTTTATTCAGATGGAGTTTTAACTCCACCTGAATTCTAGTGAGACTTATCCTTTATTCTATCTTGTTTAAATGAGATTTGGATAAAGCCGAACTTTATTCAGATGGAGTTTTTCACCTAAAGGTATAAGGGCAACTAAGACTTACGCTACGTTTAAACTTGCGTAAATCAAGTTTTCTTTAACGCCACCTGAATTCCAAATTTATTAGTTGAGTTACTATATTATTTTTGATATATTAGAATAGTTGCTATTGGGATTAATATAGGGAGGATTTCAGTGATAAAAAAATATACTTTAAAAAATGGTTTAAAAGTAATTTTAGAGCCTATTCCTACTGTTCGATCTGTTGCTATAGGTATTTGGGTTGGAACTGGGTCAAGGCATGAAATAGCAAATAATAATGGTATTTCACATTTTATTGAGCATATGTTTTTTAAAGGAACTCATAATAGATCTGCAAAGGATATTGCAGAGGCATTTGATTCCATTGGGGGTATTATAAATGCTTTTACATCTAAAGAATATACTTGTTATTACACAAAATTGTTAGATGAACATGTTGAGATGGGGTTAAAATTATTGTCTGACATGTTTTTTAATTCCAAATTTGATAAATCAGAATTAGAAAGAGAAAGAAACGTAGTTATAGAAGAAATAAAAATGAATGAAGATACTCCCGATGATCAAATTCATGATATTATAGCTAACATTTCTTTTAAAGATAACTCTTTAGGTTACTCTATTTTAGGTAGTGATGAAATACTATTAAATTTAACAAGAGATAAAATTGTTGATTATATTGAGGAAAAATATACTATCAATAATTCTGTAATTACAATAGCAGGAAATATAAATAATGATATTATTGATTTGATAAATAAATATTTTTTAGTCTTTAATAACAATGGACCAAAAAATACAATTAACAAAGCAAATTTTTACGCTGATGAAATGATAAAAATCAAACAAACGGAACAAGCTCATATAGCTATAGCTTTGCCTGGATTAGCAATTTCAGACCCGAATCTTTATTCCTTAATTTTACTAAATAATATTATTGGCGGAAGTATGAGTTCAAGATTATTTCAAGAAATAAGAGAAAAAAGAGGTTTGGCATATTCAGTATTTTCTTATCATTCTAGTTACAACGATACAGGTCTATTTACAATTTATGCAGGAACAGCACCTAGTCAAGTTGATGAAGTAATTGATATTATTAACAACATATTAATTGACATAAAAAGTAACGGGATAGATGAGAGAGAAATTTTGAAAGGTAAAGAGCAATTAAAAGGAAGTCTAATGCTTAGTTTAGAGAGCACCAACAGTAGAATGAACAGGTTGGGTAAAAATGAATTACTGCTAGGGAAACATTTGTCGTTAGATGAGGTATTAAGAAAGATAAATAGTATAGATGGTAAATTAATTAAAGATATAATAGATATATTGTTAGTAAATCCATATTCTTTTGCTATGATAAGTCCTTTACAACAAACACCTAATTCTTTGAGGAGGGATATCCTTGTTACAGATTAATATAAAAAGGTTGCCTGGTAACGAAGATCTACCAATACCTCAGAAAATGTCTCTAGGTGCTAGTGGGTTTGATTTATATGCTGGGGTATCAAAAGATATAATTGTTCGTAAAGGAGAAAGAACTCTAATACCTACAGGTTTTTCACTGGAAATACCACAAGGAATGGAAGCTCAAGTAAGACCAAGGAGTGGACTTGCATTAAAACATGGAATTACTTTATTAAATACACCAGGAACTATTGATGCTGATTACCGTGGAGAGTTGAAAATTATTTTGATTAATTTAGGGGAGGATGATTTTGTTATAAGACGCTGTGATCGTATAGCACAATTAATTTTTATGAATATTCCACAGGTGTCCCTTATAGAAACAGATAAAATTAGTGAAACTAGCAGAGGAATTGAAGGATTTGGGCATACTGGAAAATAGACAAAAGGGGAGTATTATATAGATGGATGATGAAAAATATATACATGATATAGAAAATCTTCGTGATAAGTTACATAGTAAGGTTACTGATAAAGAATTAAGTCCTAGTACAATACTTAAGGATGATGAATTGTTAGAATTAAGCAATCAACTTGATGAACTTATACTAAAATATATGACGGAAAAAAATAATTGATTATATTTTTACTTTACTTTTATTGAGGCTATGTTAAAATAGTCTCTTTTTTGTACTTTTTTTAATTTTTATCGCATAGAAAAAGAACAAGATTAGAAATGAAAATTTTTTTAGATAATTAAAGGGGCGAATTTAATGAGATTTAGTGATTTTAATGGTAAAGAAGTTATTAATGTTATTAGTGGTGAAAGATTAGGAGTCATAGGAAATATAGATTTAGTAATAAATCCTAATACAGGCAAAATTGATGCTATTCTTTTACCACAAAGCTCTCTATTTATGTTTGGTAAACATAAAGAAGAAATATATATTAAATGGAATTCTATCCGTAAAATTGGGTCTGATATGATAATCGTGGAAAAAAAAGATTAAATAGATTTTTATTTACTTAAATTAAATTTGTATATTATATAGTGTCACCACATTTTGGGCTGTAGAATATGATAATTCTGAAAAAATGCAATATTTTATGCTGAATCTTACTTTGCATTTTTGCTTTTTTCAAGTAAAATATTTGGAAAGGGGTAACATTAAATTGTTAACTGGAATCCATATAGCTTTTATTGGTGGTGACGCCCGTCAATTAGAAGTAATTAAAAAATGTGTTGAAATGGATGCACTTGTTACTTTAATCGGTTTTGATAATATAGAAAATAATTTGAAAGGTGTTTATTTTAAAGAACTAAGTAATAACGTATTAAATGATATTAATGTATTAATACTACCTATCGTCGGAACCGATGATGATGGTTATATTGAAAGTAAATTTAGTGAGAAGAAATTAAAGCTGGTAGAAGAGTATTTATCACAGCTACCTAAAGAAAGCATTTTATTTACTGGAATGGCAAGACCTTATTTAAGTAATTTATGCAGGGAATTAAACGTTAATCTTGTTGAATTATTAGATCGTAATGATGTTGCAATATATAATTCTATTCCTACAGCAGAAGGAACACTTATGCTAACTATTCAAAACACTGATTTTACTATACATGGTTCAAATGCTATGGTATTAGGATTTGGTAGAACAGG
>CAZIGM010000018.1:0-32543 GCA_964538675.1 uncultured Bacillaceae bacterium
TAGATTAATAACCTATTATATAAAAATACTTGACTTTCTTTAGCTGGTCTTGGTTGGGCTTAGGAAGTTGATATCAAGTAATTATTGAAAGTAATTTATAATATTTTGATCTTACTACAAAAACAGATAATACTTGCAATCCCATCATTATGAGCATTGCTACTATTGATTCTCTTATAATATCTACTCTGACTGTCATATTAGATGTAATTAAATTAATTAAGTAAATACTCATTAAATTTCCTGTTATAATAGGAAACATAAATATAATAAAGATTTGCTTTGAGATAGTTTTTTTAATACTGAAAATGTCCAAACCAATTTTTATCAAAGAACTTACTCTTTCTCTTTCTTTTTCTAAATCAAATACTATTTTATAGTAAAGCACAATAACTGTAGCGATAGATAATAGTATAGCCATAAAAATCATTGTGAATATTAATACACTTCCTGTATTTTGTGCTTCTTGTATAGCTTCATCTAAAGAGAAAGGTCTATAAGATTCTGCTTCTTCTCTATATGTCTCATCAACATATCCATGTGTAACGCCATTCCAATATGTTGAATCAAGATTATTAACCGTACGTAAATAAGACACTAATTCATTAAATGCTGTCGTTTCGCCTGCATAATTAATCAGATGATATTTATATTCTTTAGTGTACTGACTTGCTCTTAATAAATTATATTTTTCGTCACTCACAACAAACGCACTACCTGAATAATACGCTCTTGTTTTCAGATAATTTGTATAAGGTACACTTTCTTCTGTAATACTATTCCCAGCTATTATAAAATTAGCTTTATTATCTGCTAAAAATCGACTTATATTATCGCTAGTTAGCATATGAGTATCTGTTTCATACATTGATTTTGCCAACTTTATTTCACTATCACTTAGTGATGCAAAAATAGTTGTAGGTATATCATATTCAAGGTTTTCATCTTTTACAGATATATATAGTATAGAATTATTTAAGTTCTCATTTCTACCTAAGTGCTTATTATAATTACTTTCACTGATCACTACTATCTGATCACTCCAAAAGCTATAGCCACCTTCAGTTTTTCTAAAAGTTGATACTTCAATGAAATCAAGAGTTTTATAATCATTAATTTTAGCTTCTTCATTTTCAAATAAATTTTCTATTTCCTTTTTTGAAAAGCCGTTATATTTTTCACTTTCAACAAACATTATATCGTATGGTTTTAAGTTTTTTGTCATATCAATAGATACATTATACAAAGAATAACTTAATGCTGTTAATGAAATTATTACAGTTAAAAGTAAAAATAATATATATAATACATTTTTATAGTCAAGAAACCTATGGGATAAGTCACTAAGTACAAGTAAGTTTTTATTATAAAATTTTGAGAATCTTTTTGCTACTTTACGAAATACAATCAAAGAGTTTCCCAAAACAAAATATGGGGTTATTATTATAAAACCAATCAATATATATGATGCTATGGACCTAAGATAAAAGTTTTCATATGAGTACATAATTTTTGGTAAGAAATACATTGAAGTAATCAGTAGTATTAATGATATAAAGCCTTTTGTTAAACTTGATTTATTTATCTCACTTATTCTAGAATACTTTAGTAAATTTATTATTGTATCTTTATTTATTAATCTAATACTTATAAACATATTGATTATAAATATTAGGAAATAAACTGTAAAAGTCAAAGCAAAGGCTTCATAAGTCAAATGAAAGTTGAATTCAGTTTTAATTAACAACTTATTAATTCCCATGAAGAATAGTCTACCAAATAGCACACCTACTAATACACTACTTATAAACGACGATAGATATACGCTTATATTTTCAATAAGTATAATCTTCACTAAATTTCGTCTGGATAATCCTATGGATAAATAAAGTCCTAGTTCTTTACTGCGTTTTTTTAATAATGTACTATAAGTGTAAATCAAAAACACAAAAGTAAATATCAATAGAATTCCTAGCTGTATACTTAAATTCTCTCTTATTGATATTTGCTCTGAGTAATTTAATCTCAGAACATCACTAAAAAAGAAACTACAGTATATAAATACAATAGCTGTCGTTAAAAGATTTACTAAATAAAATGACGTATATTGCTTTATATTATGCTTAATGTTTTTGAAGATAATGCTTTTCATTACTCTTCACCCCCAACAACACTTAGCACTTCGATGATCTTATCATAAAACGATTGTCTGTTATCACCATTTACTATTTCAAGTTTTACAAGTCCATCCCTTATAAATATTACTTTTTTGCAAAATGAAGCTGTATATGCATCATGAGTTACCATTAAAATAGTGCTCTCTTTATCGCTATTCATTTTGCTTAGCATAGTCATTACATTTTTTGTAGATTTGGAATCTAGATTACCTGTAGGTTCATCAGCAAATATAATTGAAGGATTATTTATAATAGCCCTTGCAGACGTTACTCTTTGTTTTTCACCACCTGAAATATTATATGGATATTTATCTTTTAGATCTATGATATTAAAATAACTCATAAGTTCTTTTGATCTAATAGCTATCTCTTTAGCATTAACTTTATCAACTATAAGTGGTAGACTTATGTTTTCTTCTACTGTTAAACTATCAAGTAGGTTAAAGTCTTGGAATATAAAACCAATATGCTTTCTTCTGAAATCAGAAAACTTCTTCTGTTTCATTTTTGTAATGCTATTGTTTTCAATAAACACTTCACCACTTGTTGCAGTATCAAAACCTGCTAATATATTTAAAAGTGTTGTTTTACCACTACCGCTGGCACCCATTATACCAACGAAATCACCCTTTTCAATATGTAAACTAATTCCGTTTAATGCATTAACGCTATTTGCACCTTTAAATGAATTATAAACTTTTACCAAGTTATCAGTTCTTAAAATTGTCATAATTATTCCTCCACAAATATATTTACTGCTATTTTACAAGTAAACATATTTATTAGAAATCTATTTACCTTACACTACTCTTTCAATTTTGTAAGGTTTAAACCTTACACTAAAAACTGTTCCATTCTCAGAAGACAAACTGATTTTATGCCCTAATTTTTCTGCTATTTCTTTCACAAAATATAAACCTAATCCTGTTGATTCATTATTTTTACGACCATTAGCTCCGGTATAAAATGGTTCAAACACCCTGTTTATATCTTCTTTATTTATGCCTATTCCTTCATCAGCTATTGATAAATTTAACTCATCATTAAGCACTTCATAATTGCAAGTTATTTTATTACCACTTTGTTTGGGTGAATACTTAATTGCGTTATCAATTACATCAACTAAAAGATTAAATAGCCATTTGTAATCAGTATAAATGAATATATCATCGTCTATATCTACCTTTGGAAAAACTCCATAATATATAAAGTCACGTTTCTTAAGATTTATTACGTTGCTCACTATTTCAAGGAGGTTTCTTTTTTCTATAACATAATCTTTCGAAAAGTCATTTAATCTCAGCAATTGAAGACTTCTATCTAAGTTGTTCTTACAAAAATTATTCTCAAATTGTATATCCTTTACTCTAGAAACACCTATATCATTCTTAATTAATTCATCGCAAACAAGATCAATTACTGTTATAGATGATTTCATTTTATGTATTGAAGAAGATATAATATGATATTTCTCATTTGAATTAATTTGTAGTTTATATATTTTTGCAATATAATCTTCATGAACTTTTTTCATAGCATGAAAGAAATCAACTTCATTAGAATTAATGTTTTTAATCTCAAAATCAGGACTTTGCTCAGCTTCACTTAATTTTGTTAGAAATTTTTTAGTATTTAGTAATTCTAAAAATAAATAAACCACTGTTATAAACACACTTAATAACAGTGGATATAATATTTCAACATCATCAATTAATAAATAGTAGAACGTAACAATAGTCATTGTATTTAAAATAATAACAATTAATTCTTTCCTTTTATTAATTAGAGTTTTCTTCATCAACAACATTAAAGACATACCCGACACCTCTTTTAGTTTTTATTACCCCTTCAAATCCAAGTCTACTTAACTTTTCTTTTATTCTTGAAATATTAACATTTAAAGTATTATCATCTACAAAGGTCTCGCTATCCCAAATTGCTTCAAATAATTGCTCTCTTGTTACTACTGTACATATATTAGATAAAAAGATACTTAATAGCTTATATTCATTTTTAGAAAGCTCAACTTCATCATCAAGGTATGTAAGTTTCATAGTATTATGATTTAAGTATAAACCTTTTTCAGATTTTTCATTTTTAGAGTAGTAATTTACACGTCTTAGTAAGGCATTGATTTTTGAAATAAATAGTTCTATTTTAAAAGGTTTTGTTATATAATCATCAGCGCCTAACTCAAGTCCCCTAATTTGACTTCCTTCTTCATCATTTGATGAAAAAATAATCACAGGTGTAGTATACGACTTTCTAATCAATCTTAAAAAATAATAACCATCATACTTTGGTAATAGTAAATCTAAAATGATTAAATCCGGTTCTATTATCGCAACTTCTTCTAACACCTTATCAAAATCATTAATACAAAACACATCATAGTCATAGGAATTTAGATATTGCTTTATATATTTAATCAAATTATTATTATCTTCTATAATAAGTATTTTCATTTTTCACCTCTAACTCGATTTCATTTGCATATAATCATACTATCAAAATACAGATGAAATCACACTATTAAAATCTTATATGCTATCATTCGCATAATAAGTATTAGTCCGAATCCCTAACGTGAATATTTAATTCTGATTGAGCATAGTGCACTGAGCCACCGATTCGCTTCATAGTGAGTTTTATAGTTGGAAAAATTCCATATTTCTTTTCCTCCGTTAAATAATACATAAATGCATTACAAATATAATTATGTATTATAAGCTGTTTAAGTAAAATGGACGAATTACCAAAACATCTACAACATCTTATTTTTCAATGGTTTTAGTACAATTAAAAAAGATACACAATTGTATTTTGTATCTTTTTTAGATAAAGTAATTTATTTAATTTTAATCTCTATATGTAATATTTATCTAGCTTGTGGTCGGTTTTTACACGTATCTCGGTGTCCCACCAATCTCACTATCTATTAATCTAGAAACTATCTTTACATTATCAAAAGTATCTAATTCTTGTATTTCATTAACACTAAACCATTTATAGTCTACTATTTCATTATCATTAATTAATATTTTTGTATCTTCATCTATTAAAGCGATGTAAATATGATCTAAATGAAAATGAGCTTCACGATATTCATTCTCTTCAATAAACTCTTCTACAACACAGAATTCTTCACTTACAGGTGGATATAGATAATCTATACTAGTAAAGATATTATTGTCTTTTAAAGTAAGTAAAGTTAGTTTAACATCAATACCTAATTCTTCTTTAACTTCTCTTATAGCAGCATTATAAGATGATTCATCTGGATTAACGTGTCCTCCAGGAGGAAGCCATTTTAAGAATTTCTTATGGTAAATTAATAGAAATTTATTTGTTTTTTTATTATATATATATACTGATGAAACATCATCTTTTCTCATTTTTACCCTCATTTTTAGATAGTTTAAGAATATACTAATTCTCTATACTTATTTGTCGTAAATACATCATCATAATATAACTTCCAACAACCCATGCATCTAGTACTAAAGCAACTCGAATGTGTTGTGAATTTATAATTATCAATACTTTTAGCTAGAAGTCTTATATTTTCAGATAAAGTATTATTGTCTGTAATAAATACTGGCTTTAAAGATTCTTCTTGTCAAAATTCATTACTACAGGATATATTTGCCTCCCTATAGTTTTTCAAAATAATTAGTATAGTATAGTATTCAAACCCTTCATCATAAGAATTATATTCATATGAAATAGTCTGTTGACTTTCAATACCATATAAATATGGAGTAATATACAAGTTATTATCTTGTATTAGATTTTCCGTTTCTCATAAGATACTCCCATTATTGTTATGATTTAATTTAATATCATATTATGTTTTATCTTTATACCCTACTATTAAATACAAAACTCCAGATATAAATGGAATCAGCATAAAAACTATTAATTCTCCTTCTATTATTAACCCAAGTATAAGACCTATTGCTATTGGAATGGTTATTAGATAACCACCTATTCTTTCATATATCCACCCAAGCCCAAGACCAATAAACATTAATGGGAAAATTATTAACCAAAGATTATCCCATAATGTATAATCAGGATTCATAAATGGTAGTGGATTTCCATAACCAAAATAAAAAGGTAAACCTAATAATATTACTGCTAATGCTGAAATTCTTGCAGTCCATCTAAATTGTTTTATTTGTTGATTATTTAATTTCATTATTCATCCTCCATCTATCTCTTAGTTTCACAAAATCTATTTTAACCCCCTTATATTTCATACTTACATTCGACATAAATTGGGTTTTATCCTTTTTAAATTATGTCTTTATTAATGAACTGTTCATATTTGTTTTGATATCTAATTATTTCTTAAAATTGCTTTTAGAATTATTTTTCAAACTCTTCATTTTTTCATCAATACGATTTTTTACTTTTTCCTTCTCTTCGATGTCAAATTCTATTTTAAAAATGTTATCTTCTTCTAAATGTACTTTCAGTATATCCCCTTCATAAATACTAGATGGAAGTTGATCAACATCTATGATAAATTCCTTTTCTTCTTTCCCTACAAGTATTACAGCTTTTTTCTTATCTTCAATTCGATCTACAACTGCTCTTTTAATCATCACTCTTCACTCCTGTTATTGAATAGCATAGGAATTATCTATTCTATATGTTTTACCATCGGTAGTAACTTTAATTGTGCCATAAATATCAGTTCCATAAATATCAATATTTCTACTTCTTAATCCTTTTATTACCTCATCATGAGGATGTCCATATGAATTATCAACACCAGCTGAGTAAATAACTACCTCTGGACTAATTTCATCAATAAAATTAGGTGTATTTGAAGAGCTTGAACCATGATGACCAGCTTGAAATATGTCTGTATCTATATCATAACTTCTATCAAGAATTTCATTTTCAGCACTTTCTTCAGCATCTCCAGTGAATAAAAATCTTATATCCCCATATTGCATAAGAAGACTTAAAGAATCATTATTCATGTCTTCTGTTAAATTGCTAGGATGTATTACCTTGATATTCATTGATGATATTTGAAAATCTTCACCAGCTCTAGGTTCATAATATTTGATATCATTATCATTTATAGTATCAATTAAGTTTTCAAATGTTTGCGATGAAGACGTGTTTCCAGACATCCATACTTCACTAACTGAAAATGCTTTAATAACATCATCCATTTGTCCAATATGGTCAGTATGTGGATGAGTACCAACCAGCAAATCAATATCTGTTACACCTAATGACATAAGGTATTCTATTACATCATCATTATCATGCCTTCCAGCATCAATTAGAATTGTAAAATCATCTCCTTTAAATAAAGTAGCATCTCCTTGATCGACATCAAGAAAATATACATCTAGTTCATTTGCTAATTCACCTGCATTATTATTAAATGTTGGTGTGTTATTTTCATTATATATATTAGTAACAAAGACTACAGAAGTAATAATTATAATCCATAACCAGTACTTTTTCTTTACTGATTTCTTAATTTTCATTCATTCTACCATCCTTTAATAAAAAGTTAATTTATTTTTCAATAACTATAATACGACATTAAACGACATTTTTCTCCTAAAAATATTTATTTCTCATAAAAAACATAAAAAAAACTCCTATAAGGTGAACATAAAATGTACCCTATAGAGTAGACAATTAAAAAAAGTCTACCCTGTAGGGTATTTATACGTATAATTGAAGAGAATTGGGGTGATATAAATGAGTTTAAAACTTTTTAGTGATACTGAAATTGAAGAATTATCAAAAAATCCAAACGTAAGAAACGTTACTTCAAAAGGAATAACATATACTGATGAATTTAAGCGTATTTTCATATCAGAGAATGAAAATGGCAAACTTCCAAGACAAATCTTTGAAGATCATGGGTTTGATATAGACATTATCGGGATGGAACGGGTAAAATCATCTGGAAAAAGATGGCGCACAATGTATCGAAATGAAGGTGCATATGGTCTCGTGGATTCTAGAAAAGAAAATTCAGGCAGATCAAGTGAAAAAGAACTATCTATAGAGGAAAAGTATGAAAGATTTTTTCTTAAAAATTTGATTCCATACTGATAATAAACTTATAGGTTTTTAATATGAGGTATATTATGGGGAATTGCTAATAAATAATTCTCTCGTTTTTTTATAATTTTTTAACTAAAATTTATATTAATAATTCTATGATCATTAATAAATCCTGGACCTCTTCGAGCTACGAAGTTTTATACTTTGGTCAAGCTCCTATAATCTTTTTCATTACACCACTCTTCTGGATTATCTCTGGAGGTACAATTAACTAAATTCTAAATAGCTGACTATTGTGCTTACTAAGTATTTTGTTATACGTAGTTGGAAATTAATAGTACTTCTTTTTCACCTGTATTAAAGTATCTATAAAGTTTTCTGTTTCTTCCAAATAGCAAAAATGTGCCGATTCATTCAACCATATCATTTCCTTACTTGGAGCCTTTAAAATATCATAATACCCAACAGTAACTTCTGGAGGTACTAAGTAATCATACTTCCCACACAAGAAAACAATTGGTATATCAAACTTTATTTTATCTTCTTCTATTAAATTTGTTACCATAAGTTCTTCAATCAAATTAATAGCTGAAAATTCCATACCTTTATTTATGTTCTCAATATCGGATGTGCTATATACTTCACTGTTTCCAATAATACTATCAATATCTACTGGTATATTGTATGCACCTCCGAATTCAAATACATAAGATGATAATAAGAACACTTCTGAAATTCCTTTTTTATACGGTGGTTCCCCAATCTCTTTTAACTTCTCAATTATTTCAGTCATATTTTTTTCTTCAGCAGTCTTTAAAGCAAATTGATAGCTACACTTATTCCCTTCTACATAATTAACCACTTGGGATATTCCGATATAAGCATAGATATCCGAAGGATGCTGAAATGCAATATTAATACCTAGTATACTTCCCCATGAGTGACCAGCTAAGAAAATACGTTCCTTATCATATTCACACTTTAAGAATTGAATAACTTCTAGAGTGTCTTTCAAAAATCTTTCTAGGGTCATTGTGTTAATAGGTATTTCATCACTATATGATTTCCCTGCACCTCTTTGATCCCAATACACTACTATAAACTCTTCTTCTAATCTATTTAGCGTATGTGAAAATGGCATTAATGGGTATCCAGGTCCTCCATGTAACATAAGAATAAGTGGGTTTTCAATACTTTCCCCTTTTATAAGTATACTTTGCTTAATTCCTCCAATTACAATTTCTTCTAAATTATTTATCATTATAAAAGCTCCTTTTATTATATTTTTTGACCCAAAGGAATGCCCAGAAATGAGTGAGAAAATCTCTTATAACGTACTCGTATCTCCGACACCCTTGAGTTTACAAGGTGAAGGTTGAGCCCTACATAGCTCATATGTTAGGCAAAGGCATTGCCCGCAGCGTGAATATTTTTTTATAGGATGACGGTTCACCATAACTAAATAATCGACAAAATTAAACGGAGCAAAATAATCTGCTCCTTTCATAGAAATGTAATTTATTTTGTCTGTAGTGATTTAATTTTAGCTTCAATTTCTCTTCTTAATTTTAAAGTCTTTGCTAGTCTTTCACCAGCTCTTTTAGCTTGTTCTAATGCTTTATCATTCTTTAAAGCCTCTCCCATTTTAAATAATTCTAAAATTTTAACAGTATCTACAACCCTGTATCCTAAAGCTTCAAGAGGCTTGGTCATTGCTTCAGCAGTAAATCCCATATCTTTTTCATCATGCTGTTCACAAACTGCTATTGCAACAGCATATTTTCCTCCCATAGCCTCATTAATACTCATCCAAACTGAACGGTCATCTTCTGCAAATACTTCAAAGTTATAGCATCTCTCCAAAAAAGCTTTCATATCTGATGATATATTATAAAAATATGTGGGTGACCCTAAAACAATAGCATTTGATTCTAATATAAGAGGATACAACTTTTGCATATCATCTTTGATTATACATTTATAAGTATCTTTACACCCTTCGCAACCATGACAACTTTTTATATCATAATCACCAAGAAATATTAGTTCAGTTTCAATTCCTTCTGTTTTTAAAGTGTTTAATGTCTCTTGAACTAATGTTGAAGTATTGCCTTTCTTTCTTTTACTCCCTACAATCCCTAAGACTTTCATCTTATCACCTCTCCTTTCCGCTTAAATGATATACATTTTATCGCAATATATATTATTTTACACTATTATTTCCATAAAAATAATCTTAGCTAATTTTTTAAGCAGATATTATTAAATCTTAATTTTGATAATTACTTAATTACTATAGTTGACTTAGTTTCAGCCCACTCATTTTTTAATAAATCCATATATAATACATCTGCATATTTACCCGTTATACTATTAAAACTTTTTTCCCTTATTAATCCTATTATTTTAAATCCTAAAGATTCATATAATTTTTGAGCATTAGTATTATTAGCTAAAGTAGTAAGTTCAACTCTATTTAAATTTAAATAATTAAATAAATAATTAAAAAAATGATATAATGCATCAAATCCAAACCCTTGTCCTCTATCATCAATATTACCGATTTCAATACCAAACTCTACACTGTTATTTCTTTTGTCCCAATTTCTATATGATATATCTCCTATTGGTTCTAGATTATCTTTCTTACATACAATAAAAGTTTTTTCTATTGGATAGACTTCACTATTTTCAATTTCATTTTTTATCTCTAACCTATATGCCTCTTTACTTAATAAAAAACCATAGTTAAATCCACAGTATTCATTTCCCTTTGCGCTATTTCTCCATTTATGTAATAGCTCTTCATCACCTAATTCTAGTTGTCTAATTACTACTTTCTTTCCTTCTATCAAAATTATCCACTCCTAATAGTTTGTATGCTAATGGTAGACCTAATAATATTATTGCTAATGCAGATATTCATGCAATCCATCTCATTATTTTTACTTAATTTTTGTTATTCATTAAAGTTAATATATTCAATTGGTATAGCCAGTCCAACCTTTTTTTGTGATCCTTCATAATTAATCTTAGTTGTAGCAAATATGACACCTACTACTTTACCATTGTAATTGATGACGGGGCTGCCACTGTTTCCTTTATAAACAGAAGCATCAACTATAAGCTTTGGAATAACATGATTAGTTGTCTGACCAAGGATATTACCTTTGTTAACTATAAAAGTACTATATAAAGGATTACCAATAATATAGACCGGTTGATTTTGCTCCCAATTATTCACAAACTCTAGAATTGGATAGTTTAACTCGTCAGCATCTATTTTTAATATAGCAAAATCAATTTCTTCATCACTGTTAACCATTTCTGCAGGATAAACTTCTCCATCATGAAATGTAACAGTAATATTTTGCTTATCATTTATTACATGTTCGTTTGTCATAATATAACCCTTATCTGAGTAATAAAAACCTGTTCCTTTACTATTCCCTGCCTTAACAACAACCACTGATTCTTTATATTGCTGCACTTTTTCATTCTTAGATAACTCAATCGAAGTTGATATAAACTCAATACTTGCCATATTAAAAAGCTTTGGCCAGATAGCCAAAACATAACTAAATAAAGATAAAGTTAGTATTACTGATAGGGTTATTTTTACCCACTTTCTTTTCCTTTTTGGTTTAAGTTCATGGTCATCATCAGGATTAAAGAATTCTTCCTTTGAATAATAATTTTTACCATCAAAATATAACTCTTCTTTATTCTGTTTGTTTTCATATTGATTATTTTCATCTTTTTTAAAATCGTCCATGTTTTCCTCACTATAGAGATAATCTTAGATTATAGTTATAATTTTTATTCAATATAATTATATTAAATTAATTAAGACATTTAATTAATTTAATATTTTTAATTCAGGACACTTTTTACTTAACTCATTAATAAACTTTTCTTTTTTTAGAGGAGAAATATAAATGATACCTAATCTCTTCCCTTTTACCTTAATTTTTATTTTATCTGTAGATAAGGCAATAGAAGATATTAAATTTTTTGTAGTTTTTATCGAATCAATATCTGTATATGATATTTTCACTTTAAGTGGGACAGATCTGAGAATTAAGAAATCTTTAGTTAAAACGTAGTAGGTTCCATTATATATCCATAAAACTAATAATCCAAATAGTAGATAGATAATCCTGATTATTATCATTAATTCACTTATCAATGTCATCCCGATAAAAGCTACTGAGATTCCCAACATTACCACACTAATCCACCAATCACGCTTAGAAACGAATTTCATATTAACCTTCTCAAATCTTTCGTTACTTTTCATCATTGCATTTTATTATCCATTCTTTTATTAATATTGAATAATGTAATTGATTATTAATTTCTTTACTAAAGTTAATTGTACTTAATTGAAGTAATTTACTTATCATTATCATGTTTTCGTTTTGTTAATTGCAAGTATGTTAGCTCTCCATTTGCCCAATTTTTCAAGTTTATCAAACGTTCTCCATTGTCTCCGTGTTCAGGATTATCGAATGCACTCTGAAGATTTCCGCACGGTAACTCAGAACAAAATCCACAGTGACTATAGCCTTTTTCAATTGAGCACTTTGCCACTAAACATTCTCCCCAAAACATTTGACCACTTGATTCCTGACATCCTGGACAATTAGTCTTTTCTTTTCATTCGCAATCTCCGCAATATGCCCCACACATGCTAATTAATTTTATATCCATATAATAACTCTCCCATTTTTATATTTTATTTTGAATATAGTTATACAATAATATCACTTACATTATACATTTCATGTGAAGTTATAATTTTATCTTCTACATATTTTAAGAATTACCTTTAAAAGATGTCAAATATAGAACTAATAAAGAAAACGAAAAGATGCTCCTAACGTTTTATATACTGTTATCTGATTGGGGTTAAGATTTTCAAACGCAAAAACACAAGAAATAAAAATTGGCGCAAATCCTGCTAGTGTTAATAGAGTAACTTTAGATAAATTACCAATCCCAAGCCATTCAAAATAATAATTTCAATTAATCTTTTCCAATTCGTGATAATTTTATCCAATTTGCACAAGTAGTAATAATAATAATAATAATTAATGGAGCAAACCAAGTAAAATTAAGTTCACTGCTTGTCATTATCTTCAATCCCCATGTGGCAGGAAAAATTTTTCCTGCTGTTTCAAGAACACTTGGCAAGAGATTGGTTGGAAACATAATTCCTGATAACATTAATGAAGGTAAAAATATTAATTGTGATAACATCGTTAATTTTGTTGTATTTTTAATATACAGCCCTAACGTAGTACCAATAGATAGACTTGTAATAGTGAAAATTGAAAGTGAAAAAAAGAACAAGACAATATTATCAGGTGTTTTGGCACTAAATGCTATTTGTGCAATTATATAAATAATTATGCTTGAAATCATTAAATGTATAAAAGCTGAAATAAAGTTAACTAATGCAGCTATCCATAGAGGAATACCCCCTACTTTATATGCTTTTTTCATCTCACTTGAGTAAAATTCCACTAATGGGATTGGTGTACCTAAAAAAGCACCCATTGTTATAGCAAATATAATCATCGACTGTATGAGAATATCCTTAAATTCTGGATTAATAGATGTGAAAATAGCACCCATAAATACGAAAAATATTAATGGAACAATATAATATGTAAGTAAAACTCCTTTATTTCTTAAATCCAACTTCCACTGAAGTACAACACTATATAAAACTGAGTTCATTTATTTATCCTCCTTAGCGATTTCTATAAAGCGTTGTTCAAGAGTCTCACGTTCTATCTTTAAATCAATTATTTCGTTGTTTGATTCCTTAATAAAACCAAGTAACTCAAGTAGAGCATCATCAATTTTTTTAGTAATAAAAACATAATAATCTTGTTCCAAATTTATGTATTTGCAAAATTTAAATTCATTTCTCCCAAAAGCATTTAGAGTTTTAATATAAATTTTAATTTCGCTTAAAAAGTTATTAGTTAATTCTTTTGTTGTCCCCATAAAAGCCTTTTTTCCATCTTTTATTATAAAAATTCTATCACTGAGGCTTTCAACTTCTGCCATATCATGACTTGCCAAAATTATTGTTATTCCATCCTCTTTTAATTTTCTAATTTCTTTATGTAATGAAACTCTACCTTCGACATCAAGTCCAGCAGTCGGTTCATCAAGAAATAGAATGTTTGGATTATTAATTAATGCTAGGGTTAAATGAAGTCTTCTTTTTTGACCTGTTGACATAGAATTATATTGTAGATTTTTAATTTCTGTTAATCCAAATCTATCAAATAATGCTGAATTTTCGTTAACTCTATTCCATTTACAGAAAAGTTTAAAAGTTTCTAAAGCCGTAATATTACGTGGCAATAAAGATGATTGAAGTTGTACTCCCATTGTTCCATTTATCTTTATTTGTCCAGAATCGTATTTACGGATACCTTCAATACATTCAAGCGTTGTAGTTTTCCCAGCACCATTTGAACCTAACAATGCAAAAATTTCTCCCTTGTTAACTGAAAATGAAAGATCATTAATCACATTCTTATTATCATAACTTTTTACTAAATTATTAACCTCAACAGCAATATTCATTTTCACATCTCCTCCTAATCTTTCTTTAGTTAAATGTTCTTTTATCTCCAAACCCCACAAAGCTTTATGGAGATTTTTTCTTATTTTTTCAAATTACTAAATATTGATAAATATAGTGGCTTAGTAATTTCTATTTTTCTCCCAGTTATTAATGTCGCTCCATCATACTTACATTCAGTTTCTTCATATCCTGTATTATCGTTAATATATGTTCTAGACGAAATAGGTTCCCCAATTGTTGCTTCAAATTCATTAGTTATCCAATTTACATCTTCATCAAAAGTTATTCCTAGTTCCTTTGTTATAAATGAAATAGGAAAAAAATAATCATCTTTATATTGTAATGTTACTTGCTTTTCGGACATATTGCGTAAATTACTTATGGATTTTGAATTATATTCTGGATTAATAAATGGTAACTTAATTATAACTTGTTTTATCAAGCTTATATAATACATGCAATTTCAACGGATCATCATTTTTTACTCTAGGATGCTCAAATGTTCCTACTTTTCTTAAACCAAGTTTCTTCATAACATTAATGGACGGTATGTTCAATTGAGCTGTAAATGAATATATTCTATCTATTCCTAAATTATTAAATCCATACTCTAAACACACTTTAGCACCTTCAGTAGCATATCCTTTATTCCAATGTTTATTATCTAACCTCCAGCCTATCTCAATACACGGTGTAAAAAATGACTTAAATGTTGCCATAGAAAAACCTATAAAACCAATAAACTGCTGTGTTTCTTTTTTTTCGACTGCCCATAAACCAAATCCATATTCATTAAAATTATTGTTGATTTTATCAACTAACTCATCAGATTGCTCTTTTGATAATATCTCCGGAAAAAACTTCATCACATTTTTATTCGCATTCATTTTAGCAAAAGGTATTTTATCATCTTCATTCCATCGTCTAAAACCTAAATGTTCAGTTTCGAATATGTAATTAGAATTCAATGTATTTAACCTCTCTTATTTGAATTATTTAATGGAATAAGCAAATTAATAAATATATTGAAGTTCATTTTAGAAAAATAATAACATTATAATTATGACTGGAATTAATACTATTAACCAAACTAATAAAACATTTCCTAATGCTTTCCAAACTGAAAAACCTTGTACTTCACCTAAACATTTTAAGAATACAATAATTGCCCATATCCCAACTACTAATTCAGCAAATGCAAAGACTAATAATAACAATGATAAAAATGGACTTGAAGTGATTATTGGCATTTCACTAGTATATAAGTCTCTACCGAAAAAAAATAAATCGGGTAAAAGTAACATTAATTCCATTGTTATTATTGGTACAATTCCCCACGCATAAGCTGCTCGTATTTCTTCAGAAGTTGCATTACCACCTATCCAATTACCTGTCCAATTTAGCAAAAATCCAGTTATGTATAGACCTAGAATACCTCCTATTGATCCAAATATAATACTTAAAAAGTAAATATTTATAAGTGAAAAACGATCACCATATCCTTCTCCAGAAGCAACGCTTAATGCTTCAAATATTCCACCTAGAATTGCTAAAATTAAAACAAGTTGTTTAGGATTAGTATCAATAATATATCTTATGGTCTCTTTTGGTTTAGTCCATATATTAAGTAATAAATCATATTGTGAAATGGTACTGTTTTCAGGTATTAAATTATTCTCTTTATTATCCATATTTTCTCCTCTTTCTTTATCTATGATATTAGTTATATATTTACGTTCGATACGCATTATCTATCCTTTAATAATGATAGTTATAAGCTTGTTATATTATGATAGAATGTCTTTAGGGAGTGGTTAAAAATGCCATATAATATTACTTTTTCAAAAAAACTTATTATAGTTACATCTATTTTAATAATGAGTATCTTAATGATTTCAATATTACCTTTCATTGTTCCAGGAATGTTAGAGGATATGGAAAACAGTCAAAAAATCAGGAATGAAGAGCTATATGCTGAATTTGAACCACAAGAATTACAATTAGTAACTACTATAAGAACAATGAGTTGGTCCTATCCATTTTGGACTGCAATAACAATGTTAGCTGGTTTTATTTTATTATTTAGTATAAAACCGTATTTTGTTGGTGAAAAGTGGACAAAACCTCTTGTAATGGTTTGCTTTGCTATACCTTCAATAACTGGTGCATTCATGTTAACTACATATTATCACTTCTTAGGATTTGAAGCTGGATTTTCACCTGGTTTTTATTTTTTATTTCTAGGCTTAATTGGTTATTTTACAATTATATTAGTAGATATTAGTGGTGCTAGAATGAAGGCTTTATATTTTTGGATATTTTTTATGTTAGGACTTATTGCAGCTGAAGCATTGGTTAACGGGATAACTTGTCATGTAATACTAGAAAGCAACCCTGCGATACCATTTTATACAAACGGGGTATTTCTATTATATATTACAAGGATAATAAATTGGTTAGCTATTATATTTATTCTTATCGCTATCTATTTTATTACGATTGGTAGAAAAATTGGTTGGTATTTTGCTATTATTGTAGCTTCAAGTACTAGTTTTATTGGATTTATAATGCAAACAGTGAGAACAGATACACATGATTTCTTATATCAAGGTTTAATGGGCTTAGCATTATTAATAACCCTATTATTGCCGACAGTAAAACAAAGACTTTTTAAAAATTAATTGTTAGAATTAAGTTAATTATTAGATGGGAGGTTTACAAATGATTGAGGTAAAGAATCTTACGCAAATCTACAAAAGTGGTAAAGGTATTTTTGATGTAGATTTTAAAGTTACTGAGGGCGAAGTGTTTGGATACCTTGGACCTAATGGTTCGGGAAAGACCACCACGATTAGAAATTTACTGGGTTTTGCAAATGCAACTAAAGGGCATGTAACTATTTATGGACTAGATACTCGTAAAGAATCTGCTAAATTACAAAACATGATAGGATATTTACCAGGCGAAATGGCATTTTTTGATCATATGACAGGCATGGAATTCCTAAAATTCATGACCAATATGAGAAAAACAAAAGAAGTCTCAAGAAGAGATCAATTGATTGAACGGTTTGAATTAGACACAAGTGGTAAAATTAAAAAAATGTCTAAAGGTATGAAACAGAAACTGGGCATAATCACTGCTTTTATGCATGATCCCAAAGTCTATATTTTGGATGAGCCGACTAGCGGATTAGATCCATTTATGCAAAATGTATTTATGAACTTAATACATGAGGAGAAAAAAAGAGGTAAAACCATACTGATGTCATCACATATTTTTGAGGAGGTACAAAGAAGCTGTGACCGGGCAGGTATTATACGAGAAGGTAGAATAGTTGATGTTGAAGATGTGAAGTCACTCAACGAGATGAAAGCAAATACTTATCTAATTACTCTTAGTTCTGGGGCGGACATTACGACACTCATAAATAGCGATTATGATGTTGTTAAGATATCTGATAATAAAGTTCAGGTTTCGGTTAACTATCCATACCAACAATTTTTCAAGTTATTGTCCGTATGTGATGTGACAGGAATAGAAATGAAGAAAGAATCCTTAGAGGATGTCTTTATGAAATATTATGGTGAGGTTGGTGATTCCCATGAATAAAACACTCTTTATAACAAATATTAAATCTAATTGGGGTGTTTTCACATTTGTTGCTGGTATGTTATTAATCTATGTTATTACTAGTGTAACGATGTTTGATCCTGATAGTGCTGAAGCTTTACTAGCTATGTTCGATATGTTGCCAGAAGGAATGATGAAAGCCTTTGGCTTTGATGGTCTAGGTACAGATTTAACCTCTTATTTAGGTGGTTATCTCTATGGATTTATTTTATTGGTGTTCCCATTAATTTATACTGTTATGTTATCCAATAAACTTGTTGCAAAACATGTGGACTCTGGTTCTATGGCTTATCTATTAACAACTCCTAATTCAAGAGTGCAGATAATTTTAACACAGGCCTTATATTTAATCATAAGTACATTTGTATTAATACTTTTTGAATTAATAGTTTTGATTTCAATTGCAGAAACCATGTTTTCAGGGAATCTAGAGATTGGTAAGTTTGTATCATTAAACTTATTAACCTACTTGGTTTTAGTTGTAGTTGGAGGTATCAGCTTCTTGTTCTCATGTATCTTTAATGATACAAAGAATTCAATTGCATTTGGTGCCGGTGTACCAATAATTATGTTCGTACTAAAAATGATTAGTGAAATTAGTGAAGAAGTTGAATTCCTTAAATATTTCTCCATTTATTCTCTGGTTAATCCGGATAGGATTATGAGTGATAGTATTTATACCATTACTGTTAGCATAATTCTTGTTGGAGTTGCAGCTATATTATTTGGGGCTGCTATCTATATTTTCAATAAGAAAAGTTTAGCGATATAATTTAATCAACAATTCATAAGGAGCTAATAAAAAATGAAGAAAGATTATGATGTTTCAGCAAAGTTATATGATCCTTTACTTTACATATTTCTTAATCCAATCAGAAAAGTTGTAATGGAAGAACTCTCGGAATATAAAAATTCTTCAATTATAGATTTATGTTGTGGTACAGGTAATCAACTTAAAATACTTAATAAAAATGATTTTAAATCTCTTCATTGTCTTGATATATCAGATTCTATGTTAAAAATTGCTCAAAAAGATGCACAAGATATAAAAATATACAATGAAGATGCAACTAGGACACCTTTTGAAGATGAGACATTTGACATTGCAATTATTAGTTTTGCAATACATGAAAAGGATAGAGAAACTCAAGAGAGATTTTTAGAAGAAGCTTATAGAATTATTAAAAAAAGCGGTTTGCTCTTGATTGTAGATTATGATTATGACGAAAAAACTTCAAAAATTGTTAGTGGCTTTATTACCATGATTGAAAAAATTGCAGGAAAAGAACATTATAAAAACTATAAGTGTTATATACAGAATAATGGACTATTAAGCTTAATAGATAATGATAAATTCAAACTTCTTAAAAAAAATAAAAGATCATTTAACGGGATAGCAATCTCTAATTATAAGAAAATATAACATTTGTCTTGCTATCTAAATCAAAAATTTAACTTCAATCTACAAAATTATATATATAGGTATTCTGATACCTTCTTGAGTAAATTATAAAGCTACCAAATGTACATATGTTATAAACACATACCTTTGGTAGCTTTATATATTTCTCTTACAAGTTGGCAATAGCTTTTTTAATAATTCTAACTTCTGTTTCTAATATATTAATTCTTGATTCTTGTTCTGTGTTATAGGCTACTTGTTCAGAAATAGTGTCTAGTCTTTTATCAATTGTGTTAAATCTTTTATCTACTTCATCAAATCTTTCATCAACTTCGTTAAATCTTTCATCAACTTCGTTAAATCTTTTATCTACTTCATCAAATCTTTCATCAACTTCGTTAAATCTTTTATCTACTTCATCAAATCTTTCATCTACAGTATTAAATCTTTTTAACATGTCAGTTTTTAAATCTGTTAGCTCATTTTTTAGTTCATCTTTAGTGACCATCGTCGATTCAATACTATCTATTTTTGTTAAAATCTGTTGTAATATTTGTTCCATTACATTATCACCTCTTTCAGAATTTAGATGTTTAATATCCATTATTCCGATTGGCTAATTTAACTATTATTATATCATATAATAACTATAACATAGATGATTAATAAAAGCAAACATACGTTCGTGTAATAATTAATAGAATTAGTTTAAATCAACATTATGATATACCTGTTGAACATCATCTAAATCCTCTAGTGCATCTACTAATTTTTCAAACTGAGCTTGAGCGTCTTCTGTTAGTGTAATGTCATTTTGAGCGAGCATTGTAAGTTCGGCTACCGTAAATTCTGTTATACCCACATCTTTAAAAGCTGTCTGTACAGCATTGAATTGATCTGGCTCAGCATAAACAATTATTGCATCGTCTTCTTCAACAATATCACGTATATCTACATCAGCTTCCATCAATATTTCAAGCGCTTCCTCTGCTGATTTCCCTTCAATACCAATAACTGCTGTCGCATCAAACATGTATGCAACAGATCCATTAACACCCATGTTACCACTGTTTTTAGTAAAAGCAGATCTTACATCAGCAACTGTACGGTTGACGTTGTTTGTTAATGTATCTATAATTATCATTGATCCGTTAGGTCCAAATCCTTCATATCTGAGCTCATCATAAATCTCATCAGATCCACCTTTTGCTTTTTCGATAGCACGATCAATAATTGATTTTGGAACATTATATGTTTTTGCTCTTTCAATTACAAATCTTAAAGTTTGATTTGTTTCTGGATCAGGCTCGCCTTGCTTTGCTGCAACATAAAGTTCACGTCCAAACTTTGCATATATACGACTAGTATTTGTATCTTTTGATGCTTTCTTGTCTTTAATATTGTTCCATTTACGTCCCATATTGTCTCACTCTCTTTCAACTTAGAAAATCTTGTTTAGTTCACTAGATAATATTATAACTAAATGAGTAAGACTTTTAAACCCTATATCTTATATGACATTAAAAACATTATGTACAATATATATAATCATGTAGTCGCAGTTTATACATATACATTCTCAACATCTGATCTTATATTTTTAAGAATTAATATTAAAAGATATATGAACGATAAGTTAAACAGTGGGAACATAATTATTTCAACTAAGCTTACGGTTACCCCTGCATAGAGCATTCCGATAATCATTGCTGTAATTGATGTTAACATTGTAATCCCTTTAATAATAATTATTGATGATAGCATATAACCGTATGGATTACGTTTTATTAATAATATTCCAGATAAAAAAGCTGTAGGTACGATAAATCCTAAATCCATAGCTTGAATAATCAAAGTTGTATAATGCTCTAATCCATAAGGAATAGT
This sequence comes from uncultured Bacillaceae bacterium, assembly GCA_964538675.1. Lineage (GTDB taxonomy): Bacteria > Bacillota > Bacilli > Tepidibacillales > Tepidibacillaceae > CAZIGM01. Next base: position 21,758 of record CAZIGM010000018.1, read on the forward strand.
TTTATTAATTAACGAAGGTATAATCCTTCCTAACCAAAGCATTCCAATAGTTATAGAAATAAATATTTGAAATCCTCCAATCAATCTTACTGGAAGTTTCTCATTAAAAGAAGATTTTAAGTTTTCTATATTTAAAGACATTATTGATAATAAGAATGCATAAAAACTGGCTGACATAATGACTACATAGATTAAAAAGAAAGAATTATACATCCATAAAAATGTATACGAGATATAAGTATATAAAAAATAGCCTAATGTACCTGATAATAACAATCTACCTCTTAAAGAACCTTTTCTAGATAGAATTATTGATATTAATAATAGTGGTACACCTAGAAGCATTGTAATAATATCCTGAGCTTTCCCTTGAGCTACAGCTGATATTGAATCGTTTTGATATAACCCTTTTCCATAAATAGTAACTGATTCACCTCGAAAAGATTCAATTATATACTCCCCTTCTCCCTCATTAGAGAAAAAGCCATAGGCAGATGCTACTATTGATAAAATAATAATTATAATAACTAGTATAGTTATACTTCTTTTATATTTCATAAAACAAACCTCCTAATACTTTATAAAACCGAACATTTTGTAAATCAAATTTTCTTTAACTCCACCTAAATTTTAGCTCAAGAGAACACTCAGGAGCACAAAGTGGGGGTCTTATCATATCTGGATAAACCAACTTATATTATTAGAATAATTTAGGCATTATTCATTGTATGAGCAAAATTATTGATAATATCTTCTGAGATTGTTGATATATCATTACTTGTATCAATTTGACTTTGGTTTTTATCCTTAGATACAAGCTTAACAAGAAATTTATCCAAAGATTTCATCTTATCGAATCTAAATTCTCCACCAAAGAATTCCTTAACAATTGCACTGTTTAATAAGTCTTCTGAATATGAACTGTTAATTTCTGTTTCTGCATTCTCATGTAACATTCCACAGATAAAAAGTCCGATTTTTTTCTGTTTTAATAATTCATTATTTGCTGAACAAAATTCACTTACTTCTCTACGGATTTTACCTGCATAAATTGATCCACCAATGATTATTTTGTTATATGTTGAGATATCTATATTAATATTTGATTTTAGATTGTATAAGTCGATACTTCCTGATAACTTATCTTTTAGAAAAATTGCACATTTTTCAGTGCAACCATATTTAGTCGAATAAACTATGGCAGTATTCACTTTTTTTCTTCCTCTCTCTAATTCTATCTAATTATTTATTTGCTTTAATTCCGTTAAACAATATATTTAATTGATGATCAATCAATCTATTAATTTGTTCCTGACTTATATCCTTCTCAAAAATTAATTTTATAGTTAAACCAAATATTGACACCCAAATTATTTGAGCAGTTAATTCTGGATCAACAGGTGTAAAATAATCTCTGCTAATTCCCTGTTGAATTTTATCGCTTAATAATTGTAGAGTCTTACTCTTTTTAGAAATACCCTTCTCTAATAAACGTGTTTTTTCCATTACTTGAGTTTCATCATTAAGCATAAACGCTTTATATTCTTCTGGAGATTTTAAAGCTGCCTCAATATATTTAATAGCTATTTCTTTAATTTCTTTATCTGGTTCAGTGATATTTTGTTCAACTGAATTAATAGACTCTAAAATTTTTTTATATCCTTCATTAACTAATGCTTTGATAATCTCATCCTTGTTATTAAAATAATGATAGATTATACCTGGAGAGTAATCAATTGTACTTGTAATTTTACGTATTGATAGTCCTTGAATACCCTCTTTAGAAATAATATCTCTTGCAACATCTAATATTTTATTGCGCACTTCCTTTTGTTTTCGTATTTGCCTGTCTTTTCCCATATAACCACCTTTATGAATACAAAATAACACTGTTTAAATATTAAACGATGTTTAATTAATAATACAATATTATATATATATAATCAAATCCTTTTATTCACTTTTAAAGCTCTAATTATGACTATTCTGTAAACGTTTATTTTACTATGTATTAACAGTAATTTTAATAAAGCCGAACTTTATTCAGATGGAGTTTTTCACCTTAAGGTATAAATGCAACTAATACTTATGCATAGTTCCATCGATTGACCATTTCTATCATTAGGTATAAGATTTAATTAATTTGATTTGACTTGCTAATCTTAAGGAGGCAAAATAATGAGTATTGTTGAACTTAATAAGTTAACTAAGTATTACGGTAAAGAAAGAGGAATTATTGATGTAAGTTTTAATATTGAAGAAGGTGAAATTTTCGGATTTATCGGTCCAAATGGTGCTGGTAAATCTACAACAATTAGAACCCTTTTATCATTAATCTATCCAACTAGTGGTAGTGCGAAAATATTTGGGAAGGATTGTATCGAATTCGGTTCAGAAATCCGTAAGGAGATTGGGTATTTACCATCAGAAGTTTTTTATTATGATAATATGAAAGTTATTGATATTCTTAAATATTCTGCTAGTTTCTATGATAAGGATTGTCATAATCGAATTTATGAATTATCTGAAATTATGAATCTTGATTTAAATAAAAAGGTTGATGACCTGTCTTATGGAAATAAAAAGAAGGTTGGAATTGTGCAGGGATTACTTCATGAGCCTAAGCTTATTATACTTGATGAGCCAACGAGTGGATTAGATCCTCTAATGCAACAAAAATTCTTCGATCTTATATTAAATGAAAATAAAAAAGGCGCTACAGTACTCTTTTCTTCACACATTCTTGGCGAAGTTCAAAAGCTATGTAATCGTGTTGCTATTATAAAAGAAGGTCGTGTCATACAAGTTGAAGACATGAAGACTCTTCGAGAAACAAACTATAAGAAATTTAGTATTGAGCTACTAGATAACATTAGTCAGGGCTATTTTGATATTGAGGGAATTAGTAATCTTAAAATTAATCAAAAAAATATTTCTTTTCTATTTAAAGGTGATATAAATTTAGTTATTGATAGAATACATAGTCAGAAGGTTTCTAATCTTCTAGTTGAAGAACCTTCGTTAGAAGAGATTTTTATGCATTATTATGTTGAGGAGGAATAGTATATATGAATATTTATATACATGAACTCAAAATGCTAAAAAAAGCTACTATCTACTGGACAATAGCTCTAGTAGTTGTACTAATTCTTTTTATGGCTATGTTCCCAGTAATTGCTGAAGATGCAAGGGTATATCAAGAGATTTTAGAAGGTTTTCCTGAGGGTTTTCAAGAAGCTTTAGGACTTTCTGATACTAATTTATCAACTGTTTTAGGTTATTATAGTTTTACATTAATATATATATTCTTAATGGGATACATTCAAGCGATGAATTATGGTGTATCAATGGTTTCTATTGAACTAAGCCAAAAGACTGCAGATTTTTTATTTGCAAAGCCTGTCAAACGTAGTAAAATTCTTTCTTATAAAATATCAGCAGTAGTTACTTGTCTATTATTTACTAATTTAATATATGGAATTGCTACGATAATAGTACTTAATGTTGTAAAAAATTCTAGTTTTGATTTAAATGCACTTCTACTAATTAATTTATCGCTATTAATAGTTCAATTATTATTTGTTACTTTAGGTTTTTTTATAGCAGTTTTTATACGCAAACTAAAATCTGTTTTACCTATATCTTTAGGTGTTGTATTTGGCTTATTTACAATTAATATGTTAAATGAATCTCTAGGTGATATAAAGCTAACTTTTTTAACACCTTTTGCATATTTCAAACCATCAGATATTATTAATAATGTAAGTTATGATTCAACGTACCTTCTATTAACTATCTTTCTAATTGTCTTTTTTACTAGTATGACTTACTTGGTATATCATAAAAGAGATATTCCAACAATTTAATTTATTACTAATAAAAGTAAAGTAAAGGAGACTATTAAACTATGAATATAATTATCAGAGAATTAAGAGGAAACTTAAAATCACTTATAATCTGGTGTATAGGTGGGGCTTCTCTTGTTTATATTGGATTGATGAAATATGAGGCTTTTGCTGCATCTAATAGTAGTATGAGCGAACTTAGTAACTCAATACCAGAATCTATAAGAATTATATTTGCTTTCGATAAGTTGGATTTAACAGAGGTTAGTGGGTATTATGGACTTATGTTTCTTTATTTTGTTTTAATGGGAACTATTCATGCAGTAATGCTAGGAGCAACTATTATCTCAAAAGAGGAACGAGACCAAACAGCCGATTTTTTATTTGTTAAGCCGATTACAAGAGGAAAAATAATAACTTCAAAGCTAATTGCTGGAGTAATAAATATTATCATTTTTAATATAACTATTCTAGTTTCATCTATTATCTTAGTTTCTAAATATACTTCAGAGGAATCACTTAATGGAGAAATATTAAAGCTTATGCTTGCTTTATTTATATTACAATTAATTTTCTTTAGTATTGGAGCTGGTATCTCCTCTTTAACGCATAGTACAAAAAGAGCAACTAGTATATCAACCGCCGTACTATTAGGAGCTTATATACTATCAATTTTCATTGATCTGTATGATAAAATTGAATTCTTAAAATATATAACTCCTTTTAAATACTATGAATCAAAAAATATAATGTTCGACGGAAATTTTGATATTGTATATCTAACTATCTCAGCAGCAATTATAGTTGTAGCTACAATAATAACTTACAGAGGCTATCAATACCATGATTTACATGTTTAATAGATTAAATTAAGAAAGAGTACCTTTGTAATTTTTTTTACAAAGGTACTCTTATTGATTTTTACTATTTTTTCAAACCGCTAATATAGAATAATATTCCAGAGATTAAAAATGGTGAACTTATCAACACCGATGCCAGAACCCTGTTGTTTCCTGTTGAAAAGAGAATAAATATTGCAAATGCTATAGCTCCAATTATTAAAATGATTCCACCAATTCTCTCTTTTATCCAAGCAATTACAATCCCTATTGTAAAAAAAATTGCAAAAGCGCCTATCATTCCTCCTTCTAAAGTTAGAGGTTCTGAATTAAAATATACTTCTCCAATTATCATCAGAAGAAAAAATGCAATTGCTAATGAACTTATACCACGAGCAAGTCTACGTAAAACTTTTTTAGTTCTATCAAGTTTAGTCATATTATCTTTCACCTCTTTCTACTTTTTAGTCGCAAAATTAGTTAGGATAATATTTTCTACTATATTATTAAAAAAGAAATATAATTATTAAAACTATTAATTTATCTACTAGTATTTATATTCATTTTATCATTATGTATACTAAAAAGACCACAAAAGTATTTTCTGTGGTCAATGGATTTCACCTTATTTTATTATTATTTTTAATTTCCTTATGGATTTTTTTCCACTTTTCTTTCTCTGCCAATTGGGCTCTCTTGTCCCCTTTTCTTTCTAGATATGCCAGTTCTTTTTGTAATTTAATATAGTTTTGATATCTTCCTTTATCTAATGTTCCATCTTCTATTGCATTTTTCACTGCACATTGTGGTTCGTTTTGATGTTGACAATCTTTAAAAAAACATTGAGACGCCAGTGTTTCAATATCTTGAAATGTATCACTTATTCCTTCACCAGAATCCCACAGCTGTAACTCCCTCATACCTGGAGTATCAATCATACATCCACCATTAGGAAGTAAAATTAATTCTCTGTGAGTGGTAGTATGCTTTCCCTTATCGTCACCCTCTCGTATTTCTTGTACCTTTAGAATATTTTTTCCAGTTATATGATTAATTATTGTTGATTTTCCTACTCCAGATGATCCAAGTAATGCTATGGTTTTGCCTGGTTGTAAGTAAACATTTATATCATCAATTCCTAAACCTTTATGAGTACTAACCACATGAATAGGTACTCCAAAAGCAACAGATTCTACTTGTATTACTTTACTTTTTATATCTTCACATAAATCTGCTTTACTTAATATAATAACTGGGTTTGCACCACTTTCCCAAGCTAAGGTTAGATACCTTTCAATTCTTCTTGGGTTAAAATCATTATTTAATGCATTAACTAAAAAAACGATATCTACATTTGTTGCAATAATTTGTTCTTCGGTTGTTTCTCCAGCTATTTTTCTAGAGAATTTACTTTTTCTTGGTAAGATACCATGAATAGTTGCTCTCCCTTCATCTAATCTCCCCTGTATAATTACCCAATCTCCAACTGCTGGGTAATCTTCTCGATTAGAAGCTTGAAAGTTCATTTTCCCTGATATTTCAGCGAATAATTCACCATGTTCTGTATAAACCTGATAACTATTTTTATGTTCTATAGCTATTCTACCTACTAAATAGTCTTTTTCGTTATAAGTTTGAAAGTTATCTGAAAAAAAAGTATTCCATCCTAATTGTTCTAAATTCAAATTAAATTCCTCCCATAAAAAAAATCATAGTGTCGTATTACGACCTATGATGCTAATCTAATATATATATGAAAGTTAAATATCACTTTATATTAAAATATCATAAGGTCGTTATTAATATTATCATCAACTAACTGAACAAAGGGTAATCTTTTCATAAACAACGACCTCCTCTTTTTTTAATCTTAATTACCAATAAAATGTACCATTTCTTTAATATATTTGTCAATAAGACTAATTATAAAAATATTAATCTATTCTAAATATTGTTAATGTAATAGAAAAAATAAAAGTATAAAATCGAGTGAAATCTCTGCTTATACTTTTATAAATTTTTATTATTTGATTTTATTGATCTATTGTTCTAACAGTTATTAAACCAGGCAATGTACGGGCATTCTCAAAAACAAAAGGTGCTCTAGATTGCCAATACGTAGAGTGTTGGGCTATTTCTTCAGGTGATGCTAAACCATCGGCAATTTTTTTTCCTAAGGCCTCCCACTCGATAGTTACTTTTGGGTCTATTAATAGGAGGTTGAACACTACTCCAACTTTTTTTCCTGTATCTAGACGTTCCCATATCCATTCTACTATTGCTCATTACTGCATCCAACTAGTTCAAAAGAAAGAATAATCATAATTACGAGAGCAATAATTAAAAATTTTCTTGTCACTTTATTACCTCATAATAATTATTAATTCAAATATGAATAATTACATTATATTACATTTATAAGAGATTTATATTAAGAATGGTAATTATTCACATAATTTTAACTTCTTTTTATTTGACTATTAGGTTTCTTAATTTAATTATGATTAAGAAAGATGAGCATATTGGTATAAATAAAAAATTTTTTCATATTTTTTAACTTCCGCAATCGTCTATGCATATGTTATTAAAAAGGTATAGGAGTGAATTAAATGAAGCACAATTACTCTCTTTGGTCAAAACTTCCTTATGCAGGTGAAAGTGATCCGCCAAAGAATCCTGAAGAGCCATTAGCAGGTTCTTGGCCGTTATTTTATTTGAAAAGAGGGAAAAAAAGTTTTTTGACACCTTACGGAAAACCGATAAAATTAAATATAAAGAATCCTAATTTAATTGACTGGAATGAAGAATTGAAGATAGTTCAAGAAACGTTAGAAACCATTAATCCTAATCAAATTCAACAGGCAAAATATTGGGGTACTGGTGTAGCAACTAAACAATGGACTCCAATCATTGATAAACTCATTGATACTTATGGAGTGTCAGCACCAATGGCAGGTAGAATTTTAGCAACTGTTCAAGCATCAATTAATGATACTTTTGTTGTTGTTTGGAATTTAAAATATAAATGGAATGTTGCTAGACCAGATCAACTTGACCACGACTTGGCTACATTTGTATGTACTCCAAGACACCCAACATACCCCTCTGGTCATGCTGCAATATCTGGTACTGTAGTAGCAGTTCTATCATATTATTTTCCTGCTGAGGCTGATAGATTAAAAACACTTGCAAATGAATGTGCAACTTCCCGTTTATATGGTGGAGTACATTTTCCTATAGATAATAATCAAGGATTAAAACTTGGTAAACAAATTGGAAAAATCATTGTCCATAAATTAAAAAGGCAAAAAAATTCAAAAAATAAACCTGTAGATATTCCTTATACAGTAGATAAAAATGCAGATCTACAACCTCCTCCATATACTCAAGCAATACCATATGATTTTGACAACCATTGCGATTCATTAGTAATACAAACACCTTATTAATATTTAGGGAATATAAAGCCGAACTTTATTCAGATGGAGTTTTAACTTCATATGAATTCTAGTGAGACTTATCCTAAATTCATATTCCCCCACTTAAGAAGTGGGGGTCTTATTATATCTGGATAAAAGAAGAACCACCTAGTTCTTCTTTTATTATTTCTTATATTTTTCTTACTATCTCAACTTTCCTTATTCTGTGTTTATCTCGTTTATTTAAAGTAAAAGTAATATCATTGTACTCCCAAGAAGAATTTTCTTTAATTAAGGCATTGTGACCGTATAACCAACCGCCTATGGTTTCAAATTCTCCTGTATCTAATTCTGTATTTAATAAATTATTTACCTCTGTTATCAACACTTTTCCATCTACTATAATATGATTATCACTAATAATTTCAATTTCTGATTTCTCGTCTGTATCAAACTCATCTCTAATATCCCCTACTATTTCTTCAAGAATGTCTTCTATCGTTACCAGCCCTGATGTTCCACCATATTCATCTGTAAGAATTGTAAGGTGTACACGCTGTTTTTGCATTTCTTTTAATAAGGCTTTGATTGGAGTCACATCTGAAACTGTGTGTACAGGACGAATGATTGAATTAAAATCTAATTCAGAATTATCAGCATATTTAAGAAAGAATTCTTTCGTATTTATCATACCAATAATATTATCTTTGTTCTCTAATGCCACTGGAAATCTTGTATATTGCTCTTCTTTAATTATTTTTAAATTTTCTTCTAGTTTCATGTTCTGATATAAACATACCATATCAGTTCTTGGTACCATTATTTCGTGTGCTGAAAGTTCGTCAAACTCAAATATGCGATTTACATATTTGTATTCTGATTGGTTAATCTCCCCGCTTTGATAACTCTTAGATAAAATAATGCGAAGTTCATCTTCTGAATGAGCCTCTTCATGTTCATTTACTGGTTTAAGACCAAATAAACGAATAAACAAATTTGCAGAGCCATTTAATGCCCAAATAACTGGATACATAATCTTATAAAAAATAATCAGTGGACCAGCTAACTTTATGCTAACCGCCTCTGCCTTTTGGATAGCAATAGTTTTAGGCGTTAATTCACCTAAAACAACGTGTAGAAATGTTATTATTGAAAAAGCAATAGCAAATGATAAAACCGATTCAACGGCTTCTGACAAAGCAAAGAACTCAAAAATTGGATGTAGCATTCTTTCGACAGTCGGTTCACCTAGCCAACCTAATCCTAAGGCAGTTATTGTAATACCTAGTTGACAAGCTGATAAATAGCCATCTAGGTTATTAGTTACTTTTTTTACGTTTACAGCCTTTTTATTGCCTTCAAGTATAAGCTGATCAATTCTACTAGGTCTTATTTTAACAATAGCGAATTCCGTGGCAACAAAAAATGCTGTTGTGATGATTAACAAAATTACTAAAACTATATAAAATGATACCATTAGATGATTCCTCGCTTTCTTTATAAAACATTATAACAAACCTTATTAACAAAAAAAACCACAGGATATCCTGTGGCTAGGCTGTTGAAAATGTCCAATTTCTTCGTTACAGCTTAAATCTTCGGTACTCACTTACGTTAAGTAAGCTCCGTTCCTCAATTTAAGCGTGCCTTGAACTAGAATATTTTCAACAGCCTGATTTTGTGGACTTTGTCAATAATCTGAGCCACAGGATTATCCTGTGGCTCTTTTATTTCTATTTTTAAGACTTTATTTATAGCTTTTTATTACCATCTCATCTAAGCTCTTAAATTCGTATCCTTGTTCTCTTGCATAATCAATAATATCTGATAATGCGTCTACGTTGTCCTTTGAAACAGTGTGGAGTAATATAACTGCACCAGAATGGAGTTGGGATGTTACCTTATCAAAGGCGTATTTCCCTCCTCTTTGTTTGTTTCGATCCCAGTCTACATACGCTATTGACCAAAAAACATTAGTATAATCCAACTTTTTACTAACTGCTAAACTTTGTTCGTTAAATATTCCTTTTGGTGTTCGAAGATATTTCATTTCTAACTGACCAGTAAGTTTAAAAACTTCGTTATATACATTATTTAATTCTTTTTCGATTTGAGCATCAGATATTTTTGTCATATCAGGATGTGACCAAGAATGATTGCCAATTATATGACCATCACTAAACATTCTTATAATCAGTTCTGGTTGACTTGATACATAATGACCTGTTACAAAGAAAGTTGCTGGAACTTCTTTTTCTTTTAATATGTCTAATATTTTATTAGTATATCCGTTCTCATATCCGTTATCAAAAGTAAGGTAAAGCTCTTTTTTATTAGTATCTCCTAGGAAAATAGCATCATATTTTTTTAAAATATTCAGGTATCCTTCTTGAGCTATAGAAGCTGGATTGCCATCTTTACTTTTTTTAAATCCGAAGTGATAGGTATTGTTAGCTGTAACAGGTATTAAAAGAAAAATACCAACTAATAAAAAAATAGTTATGATTATAATACTATTTCGTTTCATGGTGATTCACTCCTTGATGTATGGTTTAATTAATCTATTTCTTAGGATGTCACTAATAAAGAAAATAATCCAAATAAAAAAAGCCCTTTTTCTACCATAATATAAAGCCGAACTTTATTCAGATGGAGTTTTAACTTCATCTGAATTCTAGTGAGA